>DATFML010000458.1:0-18301 GCA_035266965.1 Gammaproteobacteria bacterium | reverse complement strand
GCAGGGGTCGTGAACGATCAATTGGTCATTATTCAGTTTTATGATCGTTGTGCGCCCATACAAATCCATGCCTTGAAAGCTGACGGGATATTCCAGTATCCAGATTTGGTCCTTTATGTATTCTGTGATGTTGCCCATTTGAACCCGGGAGTCATGTGTCCCGCATAAAGCGACGACGACACCGCAATAGTGCTTCTGCAATGGCGGGCTTCTGCGTCACCTGACAACTTCCCATGAACCAGGCGCTCAGTGCTCCTTCCGGAAGAAATTGCGCCAAACCCAAACCTCAAGGCCCAGCGCAGTCAGCAGTAGGGCCACGCCGACTACCGGTGCACCCAAAAACAGTGGCCCCCAACCAGCACCAGCCGCGAGAATCGCGCCGACGATGAGAAGAATGCCGATCGCATGACGCATGGTCGGTCTCCCTTGGACTGCTTCCATTGTGACGACTGGCGCCGCCCGCGTACAGTCCGCTTTCGGGCGTACAAGAGCCGCTGGAGGTACTCTCACCCACGGACGGCTACCGCGCGCACTCCGCCCATAGCGTTCTGGTGGAGCGCTACCAACGACACAGGACGGTCATCGACCCTCAACTGCCGCCGCAGCCGGTATGCCCGGTCTTCCCCTGCACGGCACAGAGCGGGAAAAGGCTATGCGCTCGCAAGCAGAGAGAGCGGGTGTCCCCAGCGGATTGGGAACCGTTTTCCGCCGGCTGTGAGGCTGTCAACGCCGGCGCTTTACGCCGGCTGAAACACGCCCAGGAACCTGTGTTGCGAAACTGCCCTATCCCGCCAGGCAGCCTGTCAGGATCGGGCCATAGAGTCAGCCTGACTCGGCACGAGCACGGTGTTCCCGGTCCGGGCCGCCTTCGGCTGTTGCGCCAAAGAACCGGCGCGACTCATGTGAACGCCCGCTACTACAGAAAATTGTTCCGGAACGTATCAAAAGGCACAGTACTTAGGTGGGGTTTGGGTATTCTTGCTGGGCCCTGTAGAGGGCAGAAAAAGACCACGTGAACCGTGATCGCTTAACCGATTGCGAAGTGTCATGCTGACCACAGGAAGGAGCAATATAATGACAACGCATAAATTGTTCGGCAGTGTACTGGCAGTCCTTCTTTTCAGTCTGTCTTCCACCGTGCAGGCCGCAGATGCGCATTCCCGGACCGCACACCAGCACTCTGATGTCGCATGCCCGGTTGGTCTGGTGAGCGGGTTGACGCTGTCCGAGGAGTTCGGACCGGTCGTGGCGGCAAATACCCGCTGCATCAAAAAGCGACACCACGTGCGGACCATGTTCCCGATCGACCAGTTCTACGCTCCCGGAAGTACCACGCAGCCTTACGCCCTGCACCAGATGCAAAACGTGATCAACGATTACGAAATCACCGACGGAATGGTCGAAGGCAGGGATTTCAAGATTATTGCGGTTGTGCACAGCAAGGGCGGGATGCTGCTACTCAACGACGGTACCATCAATCCGTTCAAGGCCCAGGTTGAGCATCTTATGTCAGAGGGGGTCACCTTCTACTTCTGCGAGAACACAGTGCGCGGTTTCATCAGGGCCGGTCTGCTCCAGCAGGGCAACGTGGCGGCCGGCGTCATTCCTGGCGTCAAATTCGTGACCGCCGGCCTTTCCGCTATCAGCGACTTCGAGGCCCTTGGTTGGAGTTATGATCAGCCGTAAGTCTCGTAACTCCCACTAGGGCCTGTTAACACTATAGGGGTCGCCGCTGCCGGCGCCCCATTTTTCGTCCTGCAAGGCGGAGCGAGTGCGGTGTAGCCTGGCTACATGAGCGAGCGACAACGCCGCAGGACGGAAAATGGGGCCCGGCCCTTCGGGTTGGGGCTGAGAATCCACCACTCGGCGTTGCTCGTCACTCATTTGGAACGACCAAACCGCGCTCCTCGCGCCTTGATTGGCGGCTTCTCAGCCACAACAGCGATGATCCCTATAGTGTTAACAGGCCCCAGCAGCAGCCCCGTCCCTGCAAAGGGACGGGGCCTGTGCCATCCGGCCTGGCGGTAGACAGGGCACCACGAGGAGACTGTCCTCCCTGTTCGGGCCATCTCACGGCGTTCCGCTGGACCTGCTGATCAGTAAGCTTCCCTACCCGATGGACAGTGCACAAGTAGAGCTTGCGCCCCTCACCCCTGTGCGCCGCCCACGGCAGTCCGCAGCCCAACGACAGGCGGCCGTGTCGCGCTTGAGTTTCGACGGCCCATCCTGCGCCGCACCCCGTCCTCCAAGTCGGACGCCGCCGGCGAAGGAGACATCGGCGGACGGCAATCCACCCCGCCCGCCCGTGGCGGCGCCTTTGTGACCCACGGCCTTTTGGACTAGCCTAAAGGTCGGCGAGCGAAACTCGGGCCACCAGGGAGCCTCTGCGCGGGTCGTTCAAGGGAAGATCAAAAGGCGCAAAGGGCTGAGGAATCGCGGTCACGAGCGGTAAATGAGCATTTCGAGCGCCTCTGCAATGCCGTGAGCGCCCCGTCAGCGGCCTGCGCAGGGGTTCCCCAGGGAGGGTGCTGCCGGTGAAGGGGTCTGAATGCAGGCCAGGACAAACGAAAGTGCTGGTGCGGTCCACGCACAACGTTCCTGTGCGTTCCCGAACGCCTTACTGGCGCGCTGCGGTGTCGGCGGTCCTTCCCAGCCTGTCGGTCGACTACGGGGCCGCTGAACCACCCTGCGCCCGCCTCGAAAGCCGCCCATTCTCCGATGCGCAAATCAATCGGTTCATGGACAATACGCGCGCCTGCCACGTCGTACACACGCCTTCGCGATTGAACTGGCCCGAGGCATATCTGCTGGTACTGCAATGCGCCGGCGCCGGGCGCTACCGACATGCCGGTTGCAATCTCACCGTGGAAGCCGGGGACCTGGCACTGCTCGACATGTCCCAGCCGTTCGAGCTGACATTTCCGGATCGCCACCATGAGCTCGTCTGGGTGCTGCCGCGGGAGAGTCTGGCGCCATTGCTCGCCACGCCTGAACGGGTAGGCGTTGGATTTTCGGGCGACGCCGGTCTAGGCGCGCTACTGGCCGGCACCATGCGGATGCTTGCCGACAAAGCCGCCACATTCGATGCAGTTTCTCAGCAAATCCTCCGGATCCACCTCTGCAACCTCGCAGCCCTCACCGTGGGCGCAACCCGGCCGGTGGAGGAAGTCCGGCGCAGGATCTATCGCCTTGCGAGGCGACAGGAAATTCTCGCTTATGTCGAAGCCCATCTGGCAGAAAACGACCTTGGCGTGGACAAGGCAGCGGGCGACCTGAATATGTCGACCCGCTGGCTGCACGCGCTGTTCAGTGAAGACGGAACGAGCTTCGCCGCCTGGGTTGCGCGCCGAAGAATCGAGGAATGCCGGAGGCTTCTGGAAGATCCGCGTCACGACCATCTTTCGATATCTGCCATTGCGTTTCGCTATGGATTTAATGACCTGTCGACCTTCTATCGCCGCTTCCGCGCGCATTGCGGACTGACACCTCGCGACGTGAGGCAAGGTCGGCCACGGGCGGGTAACGGCTGACAGGATCCGGTATTGTTTGACTCCACCCGGCCCGAATCCCAGGCCCGGGCCCGAGCACCCACTAATGACCCCTGAGTGCCGCTGTGGATAGTCACAAGCCCGCCATGGAAACCTCTGCACGGGCCACTGAAGCGGCGCTCATGGCGGTGCGAAGACGCTCGGAATCCTCGGTTACCCCTTGTAAACCGCGCTTTCTCACTCCTTTGCGCTTTGTGATCATCCACTTGATCGGCCTACGTAGAGGTTCGCCAGCGGAATTGTTACCCCGCCAAGGAAGATAGTGGCCGACATCGCTAAACGAGGCGGTCCCGTCGTCGAGCCCCCGCGGGCTTGTTCCCAAATTGCCATATTCTGCTGCACAGACTGCAACGCATCCGTCGGCATTGTCCGCTAGCTTTTCTTCCAGGACGAACGTCGGTGCGGATGTGGGGTTGCCGTCCAACCGGCGTTCGGGCCGGAAACGACGCGGTTCCGTCATGGTGATCGGAACGGCTCATGTTTCTGAGGGGGATTTGACCATGGGTAGACTCTCCGCTGTCTTGTACGGTCTCTTCAGTTACGCGGTCTTCCTGGTGAGCTTTCTGTACGCAGTAGGGTTCCTCGCCGATCGCTGGGTGCCCAAGACTATTGATTCCGGCGGCGGCGCGCCCGTGATCGCCGCCTTAGCCATTGATCTCGCCCTGCTGACGCTGTTTGCCATCCAGCACAGTGTCATGGCCCGGCCGGCCTTTAAGCGCTGGTGGACGCGATTCGTGCCGCAATCGGTGGAACGCAGCACCTATGTGCTGGCCGCCAGCCTTGTTCTGCTGCTGATGTTTTGGCTGTGGCAGCCACTGCCCGGGCGCGTGTGGACGCTGACCGGACCCGGCGCCGATGTTGTGTGGGGTCTGTATGGACTCGGTTGGGCCGTGGTGCTGGTGTCCACCTTCTTTATCAGTCATACGCATCTGTTCGGGCTGCAACAGATCTACAGTCACTGGCACCGGCAAGCGCCAAATGATCCCGAGTTCCAGCTCAACGGACTCTATCGACATGTACGTCACCCCATCATGCTGGGCTTCATTATCGCCTTCTGGAGTGCGCCTGACATGAGCTGGGGACGGTTGCTGTTCGCTGTCGCGTCAACCGGCTATATTCTGGTCGCGCTGCAATTCGAGGAGCACGATCTGGTCACAGCGTTCGGTTCGCGGTATCGGGAATACAAGGCGCGCGTACCGATGTTGGTCCCGCGACCTCGCCGGCCGGACCGTGGGGCGGGCGTTGATGCCACGCAGACGGATCGCGGCTTACGTTGAGAAAGCGGGGCACAAACCGGATCCGAAGAAGAGGGGCTTGCGCTACGCCCACGCAGCAGCACGTGACACCAGTTTGACTCTGGTGCACTGACCGAAGCAAGGATCCCAGCGCGGCGAACGGTCACTGACAGAATTTGGGAGTGGGTCCCCGGGGAGGTCCGGCTTGCGCAGGGTGGCCGGACCGCTCCGCCTCCGGCAATATCGCGCAGACTGCCTCGCTCTATGCCCACCCCGCCTTGACAAGAGCGGCACGACTCTCGTCATGAACGGTTCCCCAAGTGGTTCCAGCAGTGGCTCGACCGGCAGCTGCGGCGGCGGTGGCGCCATCGGTCCGTGGACGCTGCTGGGACTCGGCATCCCGGGTGCCGTACAACGCCACCGCCGCGGATTTGCTGCTAATCGCCGCGCTCGCTGCCTTTGTGCTCACCCTCGTCGGCTGTCCCGCACGCGCACGGGCCTGGGAACGAAGCGTACACGTCAGCTCCTCTACTCAGCGGAGCGCCTACTCCGCCATCTTCCTTGCACGCCTGGTCATCGGGCATCTACCGGGCGACTTCCAATCAGCCTGCCTAAGCAGGCCCCTGCGCTCGTCGCCAACTATCTGCACTCGGTGTGGCAGATTTGATTCGTGGGGCTAGCTCAGACTCTGACCCTGTTGGTTCGGGTGGGGCACGGATTTGACCGGTAGCACTTGCCCCACTACCATTTCGATAATTATCGAAATGAGGTGGCCTGTGCGAAATACTACCTCCCGACCCAAACAGCGCGATGTATGTGCCGTCCCATGCTTCGACGACGGAAAGGTTCGTGCGATCCGATCCCGCCTGGCCAGACAAGAGGACCTTCTGCACACGCAGGCAGACAGGCACAAATTGCTCGGCAACACGACACGACTGAAGATCCTCCTCGCTCTCGCAGATGCCGAGTTGTGCGTTTGCGATATCGCGCACGTGCTTGGCCTGAGCATCGCTGCCACCTCTCATCAGCTTAAGCTCTTGCACCGGCAAAACTGGTTGCGAAAGCGGGACGACGGGAAAATGGTGTACTACAGTCTAAACGGCACCGATTTACTCAAAGCGTTCGAGCAGGATGCGGACCTGCTGAACGCAGGGGCTGCCTGACGCAGCCGGCCATTCCGCGACGCAACTTGCCCAGGCTCCTGCAATGACGGCCACTTCGCAAGACCCACTTGCCCGGATCAACACGGAACTGCGTGCCGCCATCGCTGCGAAAAAGTGTTGGCGCTGCGGTTGCTTTCAGGATGCCGTGAGATCCTTACAGGCGTGCGGCGCGTTGCGCAGCGCCTTGGGGGTGGTCCTGGAGGAAGCCGCGATCCGCTTCGAACCAAGACGCTACGAGTGTCTGGGCTGCGAGGTCTGCTGGCCGGCCGTCGCCCAGAACCTGGGCGCCGAGATCGACCCGGCGGTCGCCGAAGGCACGCACTGCGCGACCGAGGCGGTGGAAGCCAGGGACGGCTGGCCCCCTCTGCCTGGCGATTACCAGATCATGCGATTCCGTGCCCCCGTCGCGGTCTGCACGCTCAACTCAGAACACCTGACCCACGAACTCGGCGCCAGCGGGCTGGGCGGTCTGGCCATCGTCGGCAGCCTGCATACCGAAAACCTGGGGATCGAACGCCTGATTCGCAACGTCCTTGCCAATCCGCATATCCGCTTCCTCGTTCTGTGCGGCGAGGACACCCGGAAAGCCATCGGACATCTGCCGGGACAGTCACTATCGGCTCTGATCCAGTACGGAGTCGATGAAAAAATGCGAATCCTCGGTGCGGAGGGAAAACGTCCGCTGCTGAAGAACCTTGTGCCAGAGCATGTGGAGGCGTTCAGAAGCCAGGTGCAACTCATCGCTGAAATCGGGAACACGAACGCGGCGGCATTGAAGTCGCTGATTTCGACGACCGCTTCCAACGATCCGGGACCATTTTGCGGCGCGCCAGCCGACACCGTTTCGGTGCCCATCGATCAGGCCGAAACCGCCGGCCGCCTGGTGCTCGATCCGGCTGGCTATTTCGTCGTCTATCCTGATCCGGCTCGCGGAGCATTGATGCTGGAACACTACAGCAACCGCGGTGTTCTCGACAGAGTTTTCAGCGGCACCTCGGCACCCGTGCTGTCTGCAAGCGCCATAGATGCCGGGCTGGTCAGCCGACTGGACCACGCGGCCTACCTTGGACGTGAACTGACCCGAGCTGAATGGGCCCTTCAGAACGGGGAACGCTACGTCCAGGACCGGGCACCCGCCGATCCCGACCTCCCGGCGACTACACAGAACGAGAGCGATGCGGTTGGCTGCGGGTGTTATCCAGACAAAGGCAACTCATGCTGCTGACGCATACGGTCTTCGCCAAAATGATTGATGCCGGGCAGAGCGGGTGATGACCTGTGCCCGTCCACCCTCCGGGCGCATCGATGCCGCCCTCTGACCTGTCCCAACAGGATGCGTCGGCACGTCGGTTACGGCGAGTGGTTCTAATCGTCGCTCTGGCCAACCTGGCTTACTTCTTCGTTGAATTTGCAGTCGCGAAGCGTATCGGCTCGGTATCGCTGTTTGCCGATAGTATTGATTTCCTCGAGGATACGTCGGTCAACCTGCTCATTGTCATCGCACTGGGGTGGTCATTAAAAAATCGTGCCCGCGTCGGAATGCTGTTGGCAGCGGTACTGCTCATACCCACCACGGCGTTGATATGGACGGCTTGGAAGAAATTCCAGATCCCTACGCCGCCGGAGCCGTGGTTACTTTCCATCACGGGATTCGGCGCGCTTGCGGTCAATCTTGGCTGTGCATTTCTGCTCACTAATTACCGCCACCACCGCGGGAGTCTGACACGCGCGGCGTTCCTTTCGGCCCGCAATGATGCGCTGGCGAACCTAGCGATCATCGGAGCGGGCATCGTCACGCTCCGGTGGATGTCGGGCTGGCCCGATCTGATCGTCGGGCTCGGGATCGCGCTCTTGAACGCCGACGCGGCCAAGGAGATCTGGCATTCGGCCCGGGCCGAACACGCTTCCGCGCTGCCTTAGCCTGCGCCACTTGCTTAGACCGGATCCGCCGAGTTAATCGCAAACCAAAGGGCGGAAGAAAGCGCTGGCCAGAGCGGCTGCCTGCGGCAGGGTGAACAGCGAATACCGGGACGGGTCGGTGCCGGCCCAACGGGACGCGATATCCGGGTCGGCAAGGAACACCATCTCCCGGCATAGAGAGTGAGCGGCGCAGCCGCCTGCCTCCTGCCAGCGGATGCCCACCCGCATTTCGGCGCAAGGGCCGGCCTCCACGATCGTGCCTGCGCTCTGCTTCAGCAGCACGGGGGCGCCGGTGACATGGCAGGTGGATTCGACGCGGGTAGCGGTATCGTACATGGGTGCCACCGCCAGGGCGTCCAGGGCGCACATGGCGTGGATCCAGTGGTCGTTGACCTGTACCCGGTGGGGCGTGGCTTCCGTCGTCATCGGATAGGCGCCGGCAATTTCACCGTCCGGTCCGAACACGATCAGGTCCTGTCCGGCCAGGGCGGCCAGCAGCTTGTCCACGTCCGCGTCGGGATCCCGGGCTTGCAGCAGCGCCCGCGACGATGGTTGGCCGCGGGTGACGAAATCGCTCAGCACGGCGCGATGCAGCTCGCGGGCGGCCGGCGCCAGGGCACGCTGGCGCGTGGCCAGCGGCAACAACGCATTCAGGCGTGCAAGCCCCTCCGCTATCGCCCTGTCCCGACTCATCGGGTCAGCCGGCCCGGCGGCGCTCACTTTTCCTGATGGGCGATCGGCTTGTTGGTGAACAGATAGTCGTGCAGCTCATGGTCGAGCTTGGGATCGTGCCGGCGTATCCATTCAAGGATCATGGCGGCGTGTTCCTTCTCTTCATCGCGGTTGTGGGCGAGTATGGCGCGAAGCTCGTCGTCCTTGCAGGCATCCATGCGCTGGTTGTACCAGTCCACCGCTTCCAGTTCCTCCATCAAGGACACGATGGCCCGGTGCATATCCTTGGTCTTGTCGCTCAGATCCGTCAGTGCTTCGTGCATGCCTTCGTTGGCCATAAGGACTCTCCCACGGTTGGATGATGATTGCCGGCACCGTCACGTTCGCCGGCGCCGATGGACGATCGTCGCGCGAACGCACTCCACGGCTCTTCCGCGGCGTTGGTGCCCGGGGCCGGTCAGTGGTGCATGGCGGTGCCGGCGGATGGTTCAGTCGTCACCACTATCAAACCAGTCGACCACGTGATTGGCAAGCTCGGCCGGATGCACGTACTCCTCGGACAACACCTTGCCGCCCACCGAAATACCCGCCTCCCGGACCGTCCCGGTCCGCCCCGATACCAGCGGGTGCCACCAGGCCAGCTCCCGGCCTTCGGCGAGCCGGCGGTAGGCGCAGCTCGGCGGCAGCATCCGCAGCAGCTCCGCCGTCAGCGGACGCAGTACCAGACAGTCCGGCACCTGCTGCTGGCGCCGGGGGTAGTCCCGGCAGCGGCAGCTGTCGGTATCCAGCAGCCGGCAGGCCACCGCGGTGAAGAAAAGCTCGCCGCTGTCTTCGTCCTCCAGCTTGTACAGACAGCATCGTCCACAGCCGTCGCACAGCGATTCCCACTCGGCGTCGTTCATTTCGGCGAGCGACTTGGTCTTCCAGAAGGGAACGGTGACAGACATGGCAACGGGAAAGGCTCAATGAGAAACGGTTTGGACGGACTGATCCCTGTTCGCTGTCCGGAGGTTCGACTGCCTGGTTTACGGTTGGTCGTCGTTCGCCGTGACCCGGGGCAGTATGACCGCTGCCGTTGCCATGGACAACGGCCCGGGATGCCGGTGCGGCGAGCCGGCCGCGGACCCATGCAACCGGGCGGCCTGTTCACTGTCCAACGGCTCAGACGCGGCGGGGCCGGCGGTCAGTACCGAACAACGCCGGTTATCAGCAGCAGCAGGCCGGCGATGGCCAGCAACGCATGGAGCACGATCACCACCATGGGCGGTGCTTCCTTGTCCAGCCGGAACACGAACAGCAGCAGGCCGCCGACGCCGGCCAGCGCAAACAGCAGCAACGCGCTGTTGAACAGAATGACCCGCGGCCCGTTGAACACCCGTCCGGCCAACAGGCCCACGGCGGTCAGGGCCAGGGCGCCGTGGGCGAGACCCATGGGCAGGGACACGCGCTGTCGGCGCAGGCCCCGGATGGCAAGCACGCCGCCGCCGGTCATGGCGACGATGAAGCCCAGCAGAGCGAATTCCACCACCACGGCTCTCCGATCGGATGCCCGGGTACACCCGCGCATTGTACCGAACATCGGTAGGGCGTTGTCCGGATCGGGGTCGGGAGGCCGCAGGGACTGTGGAGAATCTCGAGGAGACGGTGGTGGTAAGGTTGTCCGACGGTCACGTCGTCCGCAGCCTGCGGGGCGTCGGCAGCGGCCGGCGGGGCGCCGTGCCATGACCTACCGGTGCAGGCGCGTTGCCAGGTACGGTCCGGTCAGCACCGTGATCCACAGCAGCACCAGCAGCCGACCGCGCAGCAGGTTGTAATCGGCCAGCAGCATCTCCCAGGGTTGATCGCCGACATAGTGAAAGACGCCGAATTCGAAGCCCATGCCCAGCACCATCCACAGCCCCCCCAGTGCCCAGGCCTGGGTCGCGGTGGGCCGCACCCAGCGCACGAACAGCACAATGGCGCCGAACACGGCTCCACAGGCCACCATGGTCATGATCTGGTGCGCTGCCTGGGCGCCGATGGCCGGCGCCACGAAGGCGTCCCGGGCCGCTCCGACGGCCACCACCAGCATCAGTTGGGTCAGCCACCCCAGAATTGCTTCGGCGAACAACATAGTCGGACCCACGCGGCGCAATCAGACCGTGTCGAATGCCGACGCGCAGTGGGGGCGGTCCCTGGGTTCTTTCAGCATTTTCCGGTTCCTTTACAGCTTGCGGGCCTTCGTTGCCGCAGCCTCCCGAGGCGGGTGGTGGGGCGGTCCGTACCCTGCTTATAGGCTCAGCGTTAAGTTTATGTCAATAAGCTCGGTGTGTCCCGTCTCCATTACCTCGGATCCCGGTCGGCCGGGGGCTTCGGTTGCGTCCGGTCCGATCGGGCGCGGCGCCGGGGCCGATCGGACCCCGGTGTTCGGTAGCAGGGGGCAGGCTTCGTGTCGGATCCGGGTATGAGGGGTTTGGCCAGACGCGCGGTCATGGCGTCGCAGGGTTGCGCCGCGGGGTTGCTGTGGGTGCTGCTGGCATGTCTGGCGGTCGTGCCCGCCCCGGCGGCGGCCGCCTCGCCACGCCCCAAGGCCCCGCCGCTGGTGCACGTGCGCCAACTGAACGCCATGTCGGGTCGGCTGGTTTCCCGCATCCGGGCCGGCACCGCCGGGGCCGCACACTTTCGCGTTCATGTGGCGGTCTATCAGGAAATGCTGCGGGAGCTGATGGTGGGCAATCCGCAGGTCGACAGGTCCGACCGCCTGCCGAACGCGCTGCTCATGAAGCTGGTGCGCATGGCCGCCCTGTTGCAGGCCGCGGCCGCCTGCCAGACAGGCCGTGATATCGTCTGCTCGCTGACGTTGATCAACGAGCTCGATCGCCAGCAGCGGCGCGTCGGTGCCGCACTGGACGGCCTGGCCGGGGCGCGCGGTTCGTGAATGGGGCCCTGGCCGGATTCGGCGTCGACTTCGGCCGCACGGTATGGTCCATTGCCGTGGAGGCAGGCCCCTGGGTCCTGCTCAGCCTGGTGGCGGGGGGGCTGGTGCACGAATTCGTCCCCTCCAGCCGTCTCGGACGGTTGCTCGACCGTCGTGGCATGGCCGGACTGGCCGGTGCCGTGCTGCTGGGCGCGTTGCTGCCCATCTGCAGTTGCGGTGTGGTGCCCCTGGCGGTCAGCTTCTACCGCAGCGGCCTGCGTACCGGTGCGGTCATGGCCTTCACGGCGGCCACGCCGATCATCAATCCGGCCGCCGTGATTCTGTCCCTGGCGCTGCTCGGCCCGCGTATCACCGCGGCCTATGTGCTGCTCGGCCTGGTGTTGCCGGTGGTGCTGGGACTGGCGGCCGAACGCTGGGGGGAAGGGCCGGTGGGGGCGGACGCGGGGGCCGCGGCGGTGCGCCCCCTGCCCCTGGAAGCGTCGCCGCCGGACGCGGCCTTCGGGCGGCGAGTGCTGCGGGCATTGCGGTGGGGAATGCTGGAGCTCGGTCCCAGCATCGGTTTCTACCTGCTGGTCGGCGTGCTGCTGGCGGCCCTGGTCATGGCGTCGGTGCCCCAGAGCTGGATCGCGCACTACCTGGGCGGCAGCTCGCTGCTGGGGCTGGCGGCGGTGGCGCTGTTCGGTGCCAGCATCTATGTGTGCGCGGTGGCCAACATTCCCGTAGCCGCCACGCTGCTGGCCGCCGGGGCCGGCCCCGGCGCGGCCATCGTCTTTCTGGTGACCGGCACGGCCACCAACCTGCCCGAGCTGCTGGCCCTGTATCACACCATCGGCAAGCGCACCGTGATCATCTACGCGTCGGCGCTGGTGGCGGCGTCCTTCGTCGCGGGCATGCTGGTCAATGCCTGGCTGCTGCCCGGTTTCGCCCCGGCATTCGACCCGCTGCGCGGCCTGGACGGCATCGCCGCCAGTGCCCGCTGGCAGCCCACCGTCTCCGCCGCGTTGGCCACGGCGTCGGTGTATTTGCTGGCCGTACTGGGGTGCTGGGGAGGCTGGCTGCGGATCCGACAGCGCCTCGGAAGACGCCGCGACGCCGATGGCTGTGGGGGTGGATGCTGCGGCGCCGACTAGTGTTGCGTGGCGAGGCGGGTCATACCTTCTCGCCGGTGCGCGGTTGGGCGGCAGGACGCCCGCGGGGGACTTGTGCCGGGTTCTGCCCCGGCGGATGGCCCCAGGCAGCCCGGTGCCCTAGTCCTCCGGCCAGCCGCGGGCATGCAGGCGACGCCAGCTTTCCATGGCCCGGTCGATCTCCTCCATGACTCTGCGCACCGCTTCCCGCGGAAACTCCAGCAGCGGTTCGTCCCCTGCCCCGGCAGGTGCCCGCCGGTTCACCGGTCGCGCCCGGCGCACGGTCACTGAGTGCGGGTCGCTGCGCTGTGGGAGCGTGGAGTGGTCCGGGACTGGATCGCGGCTGTTTTTGCTCATGGCGTGGCGGCGGATGGGTATCAAAATGGCGAACCGCTTTTCGGTTCCCGGTCACCATAGCGCCGCATGTTGTCAGGGTTATGACAACATGCGTGCGAAACGCAGGACGGGGCCGCAGCCCCGTCCGTACCGCCGAAAAGCGCCAGACGTCTAGACGTAGCGCGCTTCGCGCACCAGCGGGCAGCCGTCCTGTTCCCACTGGGTGATGCCCCCGGCCAGGCTGTAGACCTCCTTGAACCCCATGAGCTGCAGGGTCAGGGCCGCCATCGCCGAGCGCCCGCCAGTGGCGCAGTACAACACCACCGGCCGTTCCCGGGCCTCGCACAGGGCAGCCACATGTTTGGGATAGGCCGGGTCGGCGGCGGCTTCGAGAATGCCGCGGGGTACCAGCAGGGCGTCGGCGATATGGCTCTGTTCGTGCTCGCTGGACTCGCGCACGTCCAGCACCAGCAGCTCGGGCCGCGTCTGCTGCATGTGCCGCAGCTGCTCCGGAGTGAGCTCCCGTATCCGTGCGCGCGCAGCGGCCACGAAGTCCATCAGCGACAGGGGGGTATTGTTCTCAAGCGCTTCGTACATGATCGGGCTCCCGGGGTCGATTCGGAAAAAGCCTGAAATCCTAAACGATCGGGCCGGCCATGACCAATCGTGATGGTGTAGCGCCGGTGCCTGCTCCATACTGGTGCTCCGTCCGTATCGCCGTTGCCAGGGGTGCCGCTGTCCCGTGCCGTACCGCCCGATCAGACTGCTCCGCCATGCCGGCTGCCGCGGGCCGGGGGTACTCGCCGCGTGGGTGTGAACCGCTTCGGAAGAACCGAGTGGGCCGGTGCGTTCGGCGACCTCGGCACCCTCATTCCCTTCGTGGTGGCTTACGTCAATCTGCTGGGTATGGATCCGGCCGGTATCCTGCTCGCCTTCGGCATCGCCAAGGTGTGCTCAGGGTTGTTCTATCGCACGCCTTTCCCGGTTCAACCCATGAAGGCCATCGGCGCCGCGGCCACCACCCAGGCGACCCAGAACTTCGTGGTCACCCCGGCCGCGGTCTATTCGGCCGGCCTGGTCACCGGCGTCGTCTGGCTGGTGCTGGCGGCCAGCGGGCTGGCCGACCGCATTTCCCGGCTCACCCCCAAGCCGGTGGTGGCGGGCATCGTGCTGGGGCTGGGATTGAAGTTCATGGGCCAGGGCATCGGAATGATGAGCACCGCCTGGTGGTTGGGTCTGGTGAGCCTGGCGGCGGCGCTGCTGCTGCTCGGCAATCAGCGTCTACCGGCCATGTTCGTGCTGCTTCTGCTGGGCGCCGTGGTGGCCCTGATCCAGCACCCCGACCTTGTCGATCGCCTCGCCGACATGCACCCGCATTTCCGACTGCCGGTCTACCACCTGGGCGCCATCACGCCCGAGGCGTTCGCCGGCGGCGCTTTGCTGCTGGCCCTGCCCCAGCTGCCGCTGACCCTGGGCAACGCGCTGATCGCCGTCACCGAGGAAAATAACGAGCTGTTTCCGGACCGCCCGGTTACCGAACGCCGGGTGGCGCTGACCACGGGTCTGATGAACCTGCTGGCTCCGGTGGTGGGCGGCGTTCCCATGTGCCACGGTGCCGGGGGCATGGCCGGACATGTGCGGTTCGGAGCCCGTACCGGCGGCGCATTGATCATCCTGGGCGTGGCCCTGTTGGTGCTGGCCCTGTTCTTCAGCGGTTCGGTGATGGTGTTGTTGTCCTACTTCCCCAAGGCGGTGCTGGGCGTGATCCTGTTTCTGGCCGGTGCCCAGCTTGCCCTGGGGGCGCTGAAGGTGGCGCCGGAAAACGCGCCCCGATTCGTGGCGGCCGTGACCACCGGTTTTGCGCTCTGGAACGTGGGAGCCGCCTTTGTCGCGGGCCTGATCCTGCACCACCTGCTGCGCCGGGGCTGGGTGAAGCTTTGAGTCGGGACAGGGCCGGCGCGTGCGCAGCGTGTTATCCGTGCCTGCGAGCCGCCGGGGATTCCTGCCGGGGCCATCGGCAGCCGGCGCCCGCCCAGTAGCGGTCCACGAGACGGCCGCGGGCCACCGTATGGTGGTTGTGGAGGTTGACCAGAACTGCCAGGCGACCGTCCCGCGCGCCCTGCAGGCGGTAGCGCCCGCCGGCCTTGAAATCGGCATCCAGTGCAAAGCAGCGGATGACCCGGGCCGGCACCGGCGGCTCCGTGCCGCGACCGAAGCGCCGCCCCGGATAGCGCACCCAAAGGGTATGGCGGCCGGGACTGACGGCCCAGCGCGGGGAACCGAAAGCCGGACGGGGCACCGCGCGCCCATCCACCCCTCGCAGCAGCAGGGGATAGCGTTCGGCCACCAACGCGACCTTGTCGAGGTGATCCGTGCCGGCGCTTCCCAGCGGGACGATGCGTGCCGGCAGGGCACAACCGACGACAACGAGACTCAGCAGCAGCGCGGACGGCGCCATTGAGCGGCTCATCGAAGCGCCCTTTCACCTGTATGGCGGGCGGGCGCCGACCGTGCGCCCCGTCACCGCCGCCACAGCGGATACTGTCGACGCAGCAGCTCCACCGCTGCGCCGGTGAACTGGGCGGCGCAGCGCGCCATGGGCCTGTCCTTGCTGTTTGCGGCCTCGTTCAGGGAGGTGAGGGCCAGCTGCATCAGCTGCCGCAGTGCGTCGTTATGGACGCTGACACGGATGCGTTCCCAGTTGCTGCGCGCATCCCTTGCCACCTGGGCGAGGTCCGTCCAGTGGGGCGCGGGACTGTCAACCAGCAGCTCCGCCTTCAGACTTGCATAGCCCAACTCGTCCACCTGTACGGGGATGGTCAGCACCGATGCATCCAGAGACAGGATCAGCGTTCGGTAGGCTTCCACGGCCGCCATGGCCGTCGCCGCCAGGTCCGCCCGGCGGCGCGCCCGATGCAGATCCCGGAGGCGGGCCTCGAACTGCCGGCGGGCACCCGGTTTGAGCGCTTGCAGCAACCGGGGGACCTGGGCCTGGAGGGCCGCGATGCTTCCGTCCACCTTCTTCGTATCCCGGCGTTGCGCAAAGCGGACGACGTCCTGCAGGGGTGTCGCCGCCCCCAGCAGAGTCTCATTGCGTTGCCGGGCCGCCGCCAGGGTCGGGTCCGACGGCGTGCGCGATCGAGCCGTGGCGGTGTTTGCGTAACCCAGCCAACCGGCCAGTACGACCACCAGCAACCCGGCCGTCTGCCATGCAGGCCTTCCTTGCGGATGTCCCATGGCGGTACTCCATTGCCGGCGTCGGCGCTCCGGGGCGGGTGTCGGCAACCTGTGCCATCCTCGGGGAAAACGCCGTTGTCGGCCTGTCGTCCGACGGGGTGCGCCTCAGGCGTCCCCAGATACCCGCCGGGCGCGGACCCCGGGACGGCGCACGTGGGCGCTGCGGCCACGCCGGTTCGTACCCCCCTCTACATACACACTATAGTCCGCCGTGCCCGGCGCTGGTGGGCTGCGGATCCCGCCTTGTCGCGCGGGTCCGGGCGGGCGGTCCCCGCCGGCCTGCTGCGGGTCTACAATGGGGGCGGCAGCCGGATTGCGGGCCGCACCGGCATTGCGGTTCCGTCCCCTCAAATCCACGTCGTCGATGAGGTATGGAAGTGGCGAGACAGTCTCCGTCGCACTCTCGGAAAACCGTGCCCCGCGCGGAGCGGCTCAGCGTCTGCCGGTGCGGAAAGATCTGCCCGGATTACCCCCGGTGTCGACATGGCGCCGGGGCCGGCTCGCCACCGGCGCGTCGGCCCCGGCGCAAGAAGGGTTCCGGAGATTGACGGTTCAGTCGGAGTCGGACGGTCCCGTGCCGTACCGGCTCAGGCATTCGGTCATGAAGCGTTCCCAGATTTCGTTGGGCTCCCATACGTCCCGCACGGCGGCGAGAGCCTCTGCCGGTGCCCAGCCCTGCTGGAGGATGCGGTACAGCGCCACGAACACCGAGACCCGTTTGTTGGCCGCACAGTGTATGAACGCGCGCCGGTGCCCGCTGGCTGCCATCAGCTCGAAGAAACGTTCCAGCGCCCGGGCCTCGGGTTGTTCCCAGGCCACCGGCAGATGGACGTATTCCAGGCCCAGTGCCTGCACCAGACCCTGCTCGTCTTCCAGGGCATAGAGTGCATCGGTGAGCCCCAGGTTGACGACCAGCTCGTAGCCGTTTTCGGCCACCGTGACCAGATCGTCTTCCGATGGCTGCCCGCCGGTGGCCAGCCGGTCCGACAGCTGCCGCCAGTTGGGAATGCTGTCCAGGGACGAAGCGCTCATGAACCCCGGCCTCGCGCACTCAGTGAATCGCTTCCAGCACGCCGTCCCAGAAAGCCAGCCGGGCGGCCACCGCCTGTTCGGCAGCCTCCACGGCCTCCGTCTGGCGTGTCCTGTCGTCCCCGCACAGCCCGTCGAGCAGCCGCAGGGACAAAGGCGCGTGAAAGTCCTCGTCCAGATGAATGTGACGGTTCAGATAGTAATGGAACACCGGCGCCTGCGTTTCGGTGACGCCCATGTTCTGCAGGAACGCCCGGAACATGCACGGAATGACATGTTCCCGACCCAGTGCCAGGGCGGCCGCCACCACGTGGGGCTTGCCGGTATCGATGAACCGGAAGGTGGTGCCGGTGAAGGCCCTGGCGGCCGCGGGCACCTGCGGGCCTTGCAGCGCCGGCTGAATGCCCCGTTCCCGCACGTCGCGGACGAACGTCCGGGCCGGCGAGGTGTCGGCGCCGATTTCCTCCATGGCGCCCAGGTACAGCTCGAAATGGCTGCCGAAGGTTGGTTGCCCCCGCTCGTCGGACGGGCCCTGGTCCGATTCCTCTTCCAGCACCAGCTCGTTGATGAACCGTCGTGCGTCGGCATCGCCGGCAGGCACCCAGGGAACCCGGGCCGGAGCGACCGCATTCTGCAGGAACTTGATCAGCGACATGAAATCCCACACCGAATAGACATGGTGGGTCATGAACCGGCGCAGGTCCTCGATGTCGGTGATGGCACCGTAGACGGGATGCGCCTGAAGGCGTTCCCGGAATGTCAGTATGGTGCGCTCGGAAATGATGCTGGCCATGGTCCGGTTGCG
Organism: Gammaproteobacteria bacterium; assembly: GCA_035266965.1. Classification (GTDB taxonomy): domain Bacteria; phylum Pseudomonadota; class Gammaproteobacteria; order DATFLG01; family DATFLG01; genus DATFML01. The sequence continues at coordinate 312 of DATFML010000458.1, read as the reverse complement.
TCCTCCGGGTGCCGGCAGGGTCGGGGATGTCTTAAGTCTACCATTGCCGCAGGCCGGCGGCGGTCTCTGATAAGATAGTTCCGATGGACGTCTCCTATATCCTCGATCCCCTCAACGATGCCCAGCGCGAGGCGGTTTCCGCCCCCGCCGGCCCGGTGCTGGTGCTGGCCGGCGCCGGCAGCGGCAAGACGCGGGTGCTGGTGCATCGCGCCGCCTGGCTCATCGACGTTGAGGGGGTTTCGCCACAAAGCCTGTTAGCGGTGACTTTTACAAATAAAGCTGCTGCGGAGATGCGCGGTCGTATAGATCGGA
>DATFML010000457.1:0-10272 GCA_035266965.1 Gammaproteobacteria bacterium | reverse complement strand
GGTCTATCGGTCGAAAGCGGCTCATGCAACCAGGCTCCAAGGGCAACACTCGCATTTTACCGCGAGAAGTGTGGAAAGTCCGACAGGCTCCTAGGCGAATGACCGACAACTGACTGCGGTGCGGCAACGTTTCGTCCGCGACAGCGGTCCCGATTTGCATGCTGGAGGCGGCGGACGTCGCGTACGCAAGTAGCCTGCACAGTGTGCTCCAGGAGATCGTTTCGAAGCCCGACTCGCCAAGAGCGCAAACGTGTTCGATGGCGGTCGGAGCGATGGCTGGCTCCCGCCAGGCCGTTCCATCGGGACGCGTGATGAAGTACGCGATAGCGGAAATCGCCGCTTGGGTACGGGCATGGTTGAAGGCTGTTGACCCTGCCACGGGGCTACGAGAGATCCCCTGCGGCGGTTGTCTGCCCTGCGAGATCTTGTCCCGGTAACAATTAGCCAACCGGAGCTTCTTCGGTACTAGACGCTCAGGGCAAGTAATTGAACAACGACAACCCCTGAATCTTCCCGAAGCTCTGCTGCGCGGCCTGCAGGGCCGTCAACTGCTGCTGGAACTGACTGATCGCCTGGCTGTAGTTGAGGTCCTGGATCTGGGACAGATTCTGCTTGACCGCCAGTTGCGAGCTGGAGCTCAGGGTCTTTTGGTCGCTGACCGCGTTCTGCCGGGAGCCTATGTCGGTCTGTACCGACAGCACCTGTTTGAGAGCGTTGTTGATGTCAGTGATCGACGTCTTACTCGGGCTGTTGGACTGCAGCGAAGTAACGAAATCCTGGAGCGTCTTGAAGACACTCTGCGAGCCGCCGCTGCTGGTCGGGGCATTCATGAACACGCTGGAGCCGGCGTCGTTCACCGCCACCTGGCGGGACTGGCCGATCTGCACGAAGCGTTGGCCCTGGTCGCCGTTGTAGGTCACCGTGCCACCACTCGACGTGAATGGCTGCTGTCCGCTCTTGTAGCCGCCGAAGATGTACTGCCCGTTGGTGTCCTTGGTGTTCGCCAGTGCCTGAAGCTGTTGCAGACTCTGCTGCATCTCCTTGGCAATGCCCTGGCGGCCCTGGGCGCTCTGGGTGCCGTTGACCGCCTGGACCGCAAGGGTGTGGGCACGCTGCAGCAGGCTCACCACGGAATTGAGGGTATTGCTCTCCAGCGTCAGCTGCTGGGTCGCGTAATCGCTGTTGTTCTGGTACTGATTGGTCTGGGAAATCGACTTGTCCAGGCGCAACGCCTGGGTGGCGCCGGCCGGGTCGTCGGCCGGCGAAAGGATGCGCTTGCCGGTGGACAGCTGCTGCTGGGTCTTGGCCGCGCTGGTCTGCTGGTCCAGGATGGCGCTGACTCCCTGCTGGAACAATTGGGCGGTGGAGATGCGCATGATGGCTTACCTCACAGCACTGAGCAGTGACTGGAATACCGTGTTGGCAATGGTGACGACATGGGCGGCGGCCTGGTAAGCCTGCTGGTACTTCACCAGGTTGGCGGCCTCCTGGTCCAGGTTGACCCCGGAAATGGAGGACTGCTTTGACTGGGCCTGCTGCAGCATGGCCTGCTGAGCCTTCTGGTTGGTCTGGGCCTGGCTGGTCTTGGTGCCTATGTCCGCCACCAGCTGGCCGTAGTTGCCGCTGAAGCTGGATGTGCCGCCGTCCATGGTGAGGGCATCCTGCAATTTCGCCAGCGCCAGCGCGTTGCGGTTGTCCCCTACATTACCCGTACTGCCGGCGACGGGATCCGCAGCGGCGATCTTGGCCGGGTCCTGAATGGCCACGCCTATGGTGCTGGCGGCGTTGGTGTTGATGGTGTACTGGACGGAAGAGGTCGGCGCAGGCTTGTTGACGGTAATCTTCATGCCGTCGCCCTTAAACGTCGGCCCGCTGCCCGAGAGCGTGATGGCCTTCCCGCCGGCCGGTGTCAGTGTCCAGTTGCTGCCGTTGTAGGCCAACGTATAGCTGCTCGCTCCCAGCTGGCTCACCGTCTGCGGGTCGTAGGTAACGGCGACGCTGTCGGGACTGCCGGCCGTCTGGTTGACTTTGGGCGAGGCGCTGAAGAAATCGCCTCCGGGATTGCCGTTCAAGGTGATGCCCTTGACGTGCTGGGCATTGAACTTGCTGGCCACCGACGCCGCCAGGCGGTCCAGAGATGTCTGGGCCGGCTCCAGCACCTGGCTACGGAACGACAGCATCCCGCCCAGGTTGCCGCCGGTGATATTGCCGGTGACCGGTACGGCCCCGGAGGTGCCGGAGCTCGAAAAGGAAACCACCGGTTGCATCCCAGGTGCGGGTGCCGGCTTGTAGCTGAGCTTGCCGGCGGTGAACTCGGTGACAAGGGGCTGCCCCTTGCCGATGAACACATTCACCGAACCATCGGACTGGGCGACGGTGCTGACAGAAACCTGCTTGGAGAGCTTGTTGAGCAGGGTGTCCCGCTGGTCCAACAGCGTATTCGGAGGCTGTCCCCCCGCCTGGCCGGTAGCCGTCACGATCTTCTGGTTGACCTGGGCAATGGACTTGGCAAGGCTGTTGATCTGGGATACCGCGTCGTTGAGCTGGCCGTCCACCTGCTTGCGTTGGTCGCTCAGCTGCTGATTGAGATAGTTGAAACGACTGGCGAGCGTCTGGCCCTGGGAGAGCATCACCTGGCGCGCCGACGGGTCGGTGGGGTTGCTGGCGACGCCCTGCACCGCGTTGAAGAACGACTGCAGCGCCGGGCTCAGACCCGCCGAGCTGTCTCCCAGCAGGTTCGACACATTGCCCGCAAGATTTGCGTACGTCTGCAAACTGGCATTGGCCGACGTCGAGGAACGCACCTGCTCGGTCACGAACTGGTTGTAGGAGCGGGTGATTCCGGTGACTTTGACGCCGGTGCCGATGAAACCGGCCCCCGTCGGCTGGGGAACCTGGGTGGCCAGGTTCACCTGCTCGCGGCTGTAGCCGTCGGTGTTGACGTTGGCGATGTTGTTGCCCGTGGTGCTGAGCGCCTGCTGGAACGCCTGCAGGCCGCCGGTGGCTATGCTCAGCAGATCTCCGCCTCCGCTCATGCCCCGGTCTCCCTCTCGACGTGGTTAATCGGCCTTGTGGTCGCCATGATGCAAGTCTCCTGATTCAGGTTAGCGACCGACCCGCGTCGGTCTTGAGCCCGGCGACCGCACTTTGCAGGGTCGGGCTGTGCAGGATGTCCAGCAGCTTGCGGGCATAGTTCGGATCGGTGGCATAACCGGCCTGCTGCAGCGCCTGGGCGAAGGCCTTGGGGTCCTGGGACTGACTGAGAGCCTGGCGGTAGCGCGGATTGCTCTGCAGGAACTTCGCATAGTCCGCGAAGCTGGCCGCCGGCGAGCCGTAAGCCCGAAATGCGGCCTGCTGGGGCACCGGGATGCCATGCTTGAATTCCAGGGTGGTCACCGTCGCACTGGGACCCTGCCATTGTCCGCCGGCCTTGATGCCGAACAGATTGTGGCTGCTGCTGCCGTCCGGGTTGCGTATCGTCCCCTTGCCCCAACCGGTCTCCAGAGCAGCCTGGGCCACCAGCACCTTGGGGTCGACTCCCAGCTTGCGGGCCGTGGCCTGGGCGTGAGGCCAGACGCTGGCCACGAACTGCGCCGGCGATGCGGCCGGCTTGCTTGAGGCCGCGTCGGCGGAGGCGCCGACCGCCGGGCCCTGTGCAGCGGAGCGCTGCGCCGACACACCCGCGGGTGATTGGGCACCGCCGGTGTTGCCGGTGCTTTTGGGCAGGTTCTTTCCCAGTTGCTGCTCCAGCATCCTGGCCAGGCCGATCCCCTTGCCCTTGCTGATGTCCAGTGCGATCTGCTTATCGAACATGCCCTGGTAGAAACGGGTCTGCTTGCTGTCCATGATGCCCTTTCCGCCCGCCAGGGTGGCGCTGCGCATGCTCTTGAGCATCATCTGCACGAACAGCGCCTCGAACTGCTGTGCGGCCTGCTTGAGGGCTTTGGGCGAATCGTGCTGGGCCTGGCCACGCAGCTTGGCCAGCCCCGTCATATCCAGATAGATGTCGGGATTGACGTTCACAGCGAAGCCTCAGATCACGATCAGCTGGGCGTTCAGCGCACCGGCGGCCCGCAGCGCCTCGAGGATGGCCACCACGTCGCTGGGCCCTGCGCCCACCTGGTTCATGGCCTCCACGATCTGATCGAGGGTGACGCCGGGTTTGAACAGGAACATGTGATCCTTGTTCTCCTGCACCTTGACGTTACTGGACGGCACCACTGCGGTGTTCCCGCCCGAGAAGGGACCGGGCTGGCTCACCTTCGGATTCTCCGAAATGGTCACGGTCATGCTGCCGTGGGAAACCGCCGCCGCGCTGACCGTGACGTGGTTGCCGATGACCACCGTACCGGTGCGGGCGTTGATGATGACCTTGGCCGCGGCCTGGCCGGGCGTCACCTGGAGGTTCTCCAGCATGGACACGAAGGCAACGCGCTGACTCGGGTTGCTGGGCGCGTTCACCTTCACCGAAGTGGCGTCCTCCGCGTGGGCCGTACCGGGCCCGATGGCCTTGTTGATGGTCTGCACCAGGCGGCTGGCCGTGGTGAAGTCAGGGGTGTTCAGATTCAACGTCAGGGTGTTGCCGCTGTCGAACGGGCTGCCCACCGCCCGCTCCACCGAAGCGCCGTTGGGAATGCGCCCCGAACTGGGAATGTTGACCGTGACTTTGGACCCGTCGGCCCCGCTGGCGCTCAGGCCCCCGACCACCAGGCTGCCCTGGGCGATGGCATAGACCTGTCCGTTGGCGCCCTTCAGGGGCGTCATCAGCAGGGTGCCTCCACGCAGACTCTTTGCGTTGCCCAGGGAAGAGACGGTCACGTCGATGGTCTGCCCCGGCTTGGCGAACGGTGGCAGCTCCGCACTGACGGACACCGCCGCCACATTCTTGAGCTGGGGAGAGATGTTCGACGGCACCGTAACCCCGAACTGGGCGAGCATGTTCTCCAGGCTCTGTACGGTAAACGGCGTCTGACTGGTCTGATCGCCGGTGCCGTCCAGGCCCACCACCAGGCCGTAGCCCACCAGCTGGTTGCTGCGCACCCCCGCCACCTGTGCGAGGTCCTTCACCCGGTCGGCATGGGCGCTGCCCAGCAGCAGCACGAACAGGAAGAGCAGCGAGCCGAGTCGCCCCGCCAGGCGGAACGAAGCGGCGCGGAAAGGGTGTATTGCGTTCTTGTTCATGGAACCCCTTCTTCGTCAAAACGGCCAGTAGGGACTGAGGAAGAACCGCGACAGCCAGCCCATGTGGTTCGCGTCGGCGATAGCCCCGGCACCACTGTAGGTGATGCGGGCATCGGCAACCTTGTAGGAAGGCACCATGTTGTCGGCGCTGATGTCCTCGGGCCGCACGATGCCCGATATCTGCACGACCTCGTCGCCCTGGTTCAGGGTGAGATGCTTCTGCCCACGCACCAGCAGGTTGCCGTTGGAGTACACCTTGGCCACGGTCACGGTGAGGTGGCCGGTCAGGCTGTTGCTCTGGCTGCTGTCGCCGGAGCCCCCGAACTGCTGGTCCGAGCTCAGGCTGTTGGCCAGCGTGTTGTTGCGGTTGCTGGCCAGGGGCAGCAACCCCGGGGCACCGAACTCCGGACTCGAGCCCAGAATCGTCGGGTTGGCGATGTCGATGGAGTTCTTCTTCTTGGTACTGGTACTGGCCTGGTTGCTGGCCTGGGTCTTCTCGTTCAGCACGATAGTAATGATGTCGCCTACCCGGTGCGCCTTCACGTCCCGGAACAGGGAGACGGCATTGCCGGACTGATAGATGGACCCATTGTTCTGCGCTGCCGGCTTCGGCGCCGGCGGCAGCGTCGGACTGTAGTTCGCAGGCTGTCGCGGCACCACGGCACAGGCGCTGAGCAGCACCAGCGGAAGCAGCACAAACAGCGCGCGGTACCGACGTATATAGGCATATCTGGTCATGAAAGGGCCTCGACCGGACTGTCCGGCCGTCACAGGTTGTTGTTGGCGTACTGCATCATCTGGTCGGTGGTGGAAATCGCCTTGGAGTTCATTTCGTAGGCCCGCTGGGTCTCGATCATGTCCACCAGCTGGGACACCACGTTCACGTTGGACGTCTCCAGCGATCCCTGCACAACGGTGCCCAGGCCGTTGAGGCCGGGATTGCCGGTGGAAGGCGCGCCGCTGGAGGCGGTCTGCTCGTACAGATTCTGCCCCACCGGCTGCAGTCCGCCCGGATTGACGAAATCCGCCAGCTGCAGCGTGCCGATCTGGGTGGGCGTGGAGCTGCCCGGCAGCTTGGCGGTCACCACGCCGTCGGTGCCGATGGTAATGCTCTGGGCGCCGCTCGGTACGGTGATCGCCGGCTGCACGACATAGCCGTTGGACGTCACGAGCTGCCCGGTGTTGTCCAGCTTGAACGAGCCGTCGCGCGTGTACGCCAGAGTGCCGTCAGGCTTCAGCACCTGGAAGAAGCCTCGACCCTGAAGGGCCACATCCAGGCTGTTGCCCGTCTGCACCAGGTTGCCCTGGGTGAACAGCTTCTCGGTGCCCACCGTGCGTACGCCCGTCCCCAGTTCCAGCCCGGTCGGCAACTGGGTGTTCTGGGAAGACTGGGCGCCCACCTGGCGGGCGTTTTGATACAGCAGCGACTCGAACGAGGCGCGTGAGCTCTTGTAGCCGGTGGTATTGACGTTGGCCAGATTGTTGGAAATCACCGCCATCTGGGTCTGCTGCGCATCCAGACCCGTCTTGGCCACCCACAAGGCTTGATTCATCGCTGTGTTCTCCCGTAATCCTGTTCAGTTGCGAGCTAGAACTGCAACAGCTTCGACGAGGCCTGATCGTTCTGCTGCGCTGTCTTCATCAGATTGACCTGCGTCTCGAAGCGGCGGGCCAACTGGATCATGTTCACCAACGCGCCGACCGTGTCCACGTTGCTGGACTCCAGCGCGCCGGAGACCACGGACACGTTGCCGTCGGCCGGAGCCGGCGCGCCGTTCTTGGTATGCAGCAGGCCGTCGCTGCCGCGCTTGAGGCTGCTGGTGGCCGGATTCACCAGCTTGATGCGATCCACCACCGCCATGGTCGACGGCGACTGTCCGAGAGGCAGCACCGAAATCGTGCCGTCGGCGCCGATCTCCACCTTGCTGGACGGGGGCACGACGATCGGTCCGCCATTGCCGAGCACGGGTGCCCCGGTACCGGTGGTGAGCAGCCCGGAACTGGATACCTTCAAATCCCCCCGACGGGTGTAGGCTTCGCTTCCGTCGGGGGCCTGCACGGCGATGAACCCATGGCCCTTCACCGCCAGGTCCAGAGGTCGGCCGGTCTGCACCAGCGAACCCGGCTTGAAATCCACACCGGAGGAATGCGCCATGGCGTAGACGCGGCTCGGCTGCCCCGGTCCGAACACCTGCTGACTGCGGAACGCCGACAGGTCCGCCATGAAGCCGGTGGTGTTGGCGTTGGCCAGGTTGTTGTTGTTGGCCACCTGAGCTCGCTCTATCTGCTTCGCTCCGCTGGCCGCAACGTAGATCATTCTGTCCATGGCGGTGTTCCTTCAGCCTTAACGCATCTGGATGATGGTCTGCGTGATGTTGTTGGACGTGGTGATCGCCTGGGCGTTGGCCTGGAAGTCGCGCTGGGCCGTGATCAGGTTGATCAGCTGGGCGGCGATGTTCACGTTGGACGATTCCAAAGCGCCCGATTGGATGTTGCCGAAGTTGCCGCTGCCGGCCTGCCCGTTGATGGGGTCACCCGAGTCGTAGCTGGACGCCCAAGTGGTGTTGCCCAGCTGGCGCAGCACCTGGGGATTGGCGAAATTGGCTAGCGCCACCTTGCCCAGTGCCCTGGACTGGCCGTTGGTGAAACGGGCCGACACGACGCCGGAGCTGCCGATGTCGATGCCGGTCAGCCGGCCCGTGCTGTAGCCATTCTGGTTGATGGCCGTCACGCTGTCGCCGGAACCGTACTGGGTCAAGTTGCTGAAGTCGAAGGTCACTTGCTGACCGGTGTTGGCGCCGTTGCCCGGGTTGAACGTCCCTGTGAACTTTCCATTGTTGCCGGAAGTGGCCAAATTGAGACTACCGTCAGAATTGAAATTCAACGTATAGGGACCGCCAACGGCTTTTTGCGTACCGGACCCGTCCTGTGCGTACACGTAGGCGTTCCACTGGCTGGGTCCGGTCTTTTTGAAATACATGGTCGCGGTATGGCTGGTGCCCAGGGAGTCGTACATGCTGAACGACGTTGAATAGTTATAGGTTGTGGGATCGCTTGGCTTGAACGCCGTCGACGCCGGAATAGTCGAATCGGCCGAGTTCAAATTGATCTGGCTGCTGACGTTGGTGGTCGCCTGCGGTGCGCCCTGGGAGGTGGAGACCTGCAAGTCCGTCAGGGCGCCCGTGTTGAAGTTACTGCCGCTGGGATCGGTGGGCGAATAGACCTGCAGCCGCTCACCGGAGCCGTTCACCACATAGCCGTTGCGGTCCACGCTGAAGGCGCCGGCCCGCGTGTAGGCCTTGCTGCCGTTGTCATCCAACACGAAGAAGCCCTTGCCGTTGATGGCCAGATCCATGTTGTTGTTGGTGAACTTCACGTTGCCCTGGCTGAACTCCTGGGCCACGCGGGAAAGGCGCACGCCCCCGCCGATGGCGTTGGCGCTGACGCCGCCGCCGGAGGTGGCGAACACGTCGGCAAACTCGGCACGGGACTGCTTGAAGCCCGTGGTGCTGGCGTTGGCGATATTGTTGCCGGTGACGTTCAGGTCCGAATTGGCGGCGTTCAGGCCGCTGAGTGCGATGCGGAATGCCATGACGCTATGCTCCTTTCCAGATCACATGATCTGCCGAACTTGGGAGAAGTCGATGGGACCGAGACCGGCCAGGTCCAGGGACAGACTTCCGGACTTGTTGTTGACGGAGACGCTCTTCACATCGGCGGCCGTCCAGGTATTGACGGCCTGCTGCTTGCCGCCGTAGGTGGCGCTGGCGGTGATGGAATATTTTCCGGGGGCGGCGGGCTGGCCGTTGTCGTTGAGCCCGTTCCAGGTGAAGTTGACCGGACCGGCCGCCTGGGTGCCCAGATGCAACGTGCGCACCAGCTGACCGCTCTGGTCGTGGATCTGCACCGTCACGTTGCTGGCGGCGGAAGGCAGATCCACCGCACCGGTGAGGTTGCCGCCGCTGCTCAGAATGCCCGCACCGGTGGGCGCGAGCACCTTGTGCCCCACCAGGTTCGAGGCCTGCAGCGCCTGGTTCGAAGTCAGCGAGCTGCTCAGGTTGGCAAACGATTTCTGCAGCTGCTGCAGTCCGGTGACTTGGCTGAACTGCGCCATCTGGCTGATCATCTGGTTGCTGTTCAGGGGCTTGGTGGGGTCCTGATTCTTGAGCTGGGTGATCATCAGCTTCAGAAATTCCGACTGCCCCAGGGTCTGAGGCGCCTGCTGCTGGGCCTGCTGCAGCTGCTGCTGTGAGCGCACCCCCAGACTCTGAAGAACGCTGTTGGTGGTAGTGGTCATAGAGCGGCTCCTTGCATTTCCGGTTGCGGCGGCTGCGCTACTGGCCCATGCGCAGTGTGTTGAGCAGCAACGTCTTGGAGGTATTCAGCACGTCGGCGTTGTTCTGGTACGAACGGGACGCGGAGATCATGTTGGCCATTTCGTCCACGACGTTTACGTTGGGCATGTAGACGTAGCCCTGTTTGTTGGCGGTGGGATTGCCGGGCTCGTAGCGCTTTTGCAGAGGAGCCTGGCTCTGAACGATCCCGCGCACCTTGACCGAAGCGGTGGGGTCGTTCGGCTGCAGCGAGTTGAACACGGCGGCAAATACCGGCTCCCTGGCGCGGTACGTGGTGCCCACGCTGCTGCCGGTGCTGTCAGCGTTGGCAAGGTTGCTGGCGGTGACGTTCAAACGCACGCTCTGAGCGCTCATCGCCGAGCCGGCAATATTGAAGATGTTGAACAGGGACATCGATCAGTCTCCCTTGATGGCGCCCATGAGGCCCTTGATGCGCCCGCTCAGGAACGTGAGTGCCGCCTGGTACTGCACGGCGTTCTGGGCAAAGCTCGCCTTTTCCTGCTGGCTGTCCACCGTGTTGCCGTCCAGCGAAGGCTGGTTGGGGACGCGGTACTGAAGGTGGACGCCGCCCGCCACCGTGCCTGGAGCCTGCAGCTGCCGGGAGTTGTCGGTAAGCAGAGGCAACGAACCGCCACCCTTGGACCCGGAAGTGGCCTGGTCCAGGGCCGCTTTGAAATTGAAGTCGCGAGCCTTGTAGTTCGGGGTGTCGGCGTTGGCCAGGTTGGAAGCCAGCACT
>DATFML010000456.1:0-10171 GCA_035266965.1 Gammaproteobacteria bacterium | reverse complement strand
ATCTGGACTCCGACCTCACCACCTGGTCGTTCACGCCGCGGGTGACCCTCCCCCAGCCGCTGTTCGGTCACACTGCCAAGACGGTGCTGGGTGTGGATTACTACGACTCACGCTACACATCGGACCGCTCCCTGAATCCCTCCACCATCGCCACGCCGGTGCATCATCTGTACGTGACGCAGCGATCCGTGGCGGCCTACGGCCACACGCGCGTCGACCTGACCGGCGCCACGGCGCTGACCGCCGGGGCGCGCCTTGAGCGGGTGCGGGTCACCGCCCGGGACCATGCCGACCCGAACGCCCCCGGCGGCAGCTTCGCGACCCAGGCGCCGCCGGCCGATCGCACCGACCATGTGTATATGCTGGACCTGGGGCTGCACCATCGGCTGCGTGAGGACCTGTCCGTGTACCTGCGCTCGGCTCGCAGCGTGCGCCTGGCGACGGTGGATGAGCTGTTCCAGACGGACCCGACCACCTTCCTGCAGGAGTTCTCGCCCCTGAAGCCCCAGACCGGCGTGGACGTGGGCACCGGCGCGACCTATACGCCCGGCCAGTCCCGCTTCAGCGCGGACCTGTACTACCTGCGTCTGAGAAACGAGATCGCCTACGATCCCAGCATCTTCGCCAACGTCAATCTGGACCCCACCCGCCGCTACGGGCTGGAGCTGTCCGCCGCCGTCCCGATTACCACCACCCTGAAATTGCGTGGCAGCTACGCCTACATGCGGGCGCAGTTCCGCGACGGCCCCAACGCCGGCAGCAACGTGCCCCTGGTACCCCGCCAGACGGCCAGTGTGAACGCGCGCTGGAAGCTGCCCCACGGAAGCTGGGTGTCGGCCGGCGCCCGCTACGTGGGCAGCAAGTACTTCGACAATGACCAGGCCAACAACTTCGGCCAGCAGATTCCCGCCTACACGCTGGTGGACCTGAAGGCGGGTCGGCGCTGGCATCAATGGTCGGTGACGGCGGCGGTGCACAACCTGTTCGACCGCAAGGCATACGACTACGGGGTACGCAGCCTGTCCACGCCCGGCAAGTACAATGCCTATCCGCTGCCCGAACGGTCCTTCACCCTGTCGGTGGACATCGCGTTGTGATGCCTTCCGACGCCCGTCCGCTGATCGGCTTCCTGGCAGCATCGCTGCTGCTGCATGCCGCTGTGCTCGGCTGGCTGCACCCCAGGTTTCAGGGAGCGGCCAGCGGGGTGGCGGACGTCGCGCGTCTGGATATCTCGCTGCTGCATGCCCCTTCCCGCCCCAGCAAGGCGGAGAGCAAAGCCGCTGCCGCCGGCACGCCCGCGCGCACGCCGGCACAACCGCGCCCCGCCCGGCGGAGCCCGGCAGCGCGCAAGCCGACCCACAGGACACGCCCGGCGACACCGATGCGATCCCACCGGACGGCTCGGCGGGCAACGCCGCAACCGCCTGCCAGGCACCACCCGGCGCCTGCCCACCAAGCCGGAAGCGGGCGACCCGACGTCCACCCGGCGACAAAGCACCCGGCCGCCGGGGGCGCGGCGCCGGCCCCGGCACCCGCCAAAGCGTCCGCCCATCAGAACGCAGCCCGGCGAGGAACCCTCACCCGGCGTCTGCGAAAGGCATTGGTGGAGGGTCTGCAACGCTATTTCCACTACCCGCCCCTGGCACGGGCTCGGGGTTGGCAGGGCAAAGTGGTGTTGTCCCTGCGCATCAACGGCAACGGCAAGATCAGCCGCCTGAAAGTGGCCCGTTCCAGCGGTTATCCGGTGCTGGATCGGGCCGCCCTGCGCAGCCTGAAACAGGTGCGCCGGCTGCCCCAGGCGGCCGCCTGGCTGCACGGGCGGGACGTGGAGATGGAACTTCCGGTACGCTATCAATTGGTAGGGAGTTGACCGGCCCGCCCTGCAGAGCGCAAAGCCGAACGGCGGCGGGACCCCACCACATTCCGAAACGGATGAGCCATGGGCAACCGACTTTCAAAAATCTACACCCGCACGGGTGACCAGGGCACCACCGGCCTGGGCGACGGTTCCCGGGTCGACAAGGACGACCCGCGGGTGGAAGCCATCGGCACGGTGGACGAGCTCAACAGCGCCCTGGCTCTGGTGGCCGTGCAACCGCTGCCGCCCGCTGTGAGCGACATCCTCGCCCGGGTACAGAACGAGCTGTTCGACCTGGGCGGCGAGCTCAGCATGCCGGGGTATCAGGCCATCGGTGCCGAGCAGGTCAGCGCCCTGGAGCAGGCCCTGGACACCTTCAACGCCGGGCTTCCGCCTCTGAAGGAATTCATACTGCCCGGCGGCGGCACGGCAGCGGCGGCCTGCCATCTGGCACGGGCCGTGTGCCGCCGCACCGAACGCCGGACCCTGACCCTGGCCCGTGCCCAGACGGTGAACCCCCAGGGTCTGGCGTATCTCAACCGGCTTTCGGATCTGCTGTTCGTGGTGGCGCGGGTATTGGCGCGGGAAGCCGGCAACGGCGAAGTCTTCTGGCAACACCAGCGCTGACCGGCGCGTTTCGAAACGGACCGCAGGGCACGCTATAATTGCGGTCCTTTCAAGTCCCGGTCAATCGTGAGCGCTATGACCCGTTTCGCCGACAACCTGAAGACCCTGCCGTCCATAGAGAGCCTGGAACGACTGGAATTGTATGGCGAGGGCTACGAGCCCGACGTCGTCATCCGGAACAAGCCCGGTGAGCAGGGTGCGCTGGCGGTCTACTACAAAGTCGCCGTGGACTTCGGCGGCATCGGGCCCCAGGCCGCCCGCCGCGCATTGGAACTGTTCGCCGAGCATGTGGAAGACGCCAGGGCCCATCCCGGCAAGCACCCGAACATCGACCGCCTGTTCACTGTCATCGAACGGGACGACTACTATTCGGTGAAGGCCATCCCCAAGAACGCCTAGGACCTGACAACAGGCCCCGGACCATCGGAATCCATCGCCAGGAGCCCCATGAAAGAACCTGTGGTCATCATCGGTATCGGAGAGCTGGGCGGGGTGTTCGCCCGCGGTTTCCTGAGACTCGGGCACCCGGTCTTTCCCTTGCTGCGCGGCCAGCATCCCGGAGAGCTGGCTACCGGGCTTGCGCCGCCCGCGACCGTGGTGGCGGCGGTCGCCGAAGGCGACCTGCACCCGGTGCTGAAATCCGTTCCCGACGACTGGAAGCCGCAGCTGACGCTGATCCAGAACGAGCTGCTGCCCGCCGACTGGAAACGTCACGGTCTGACTGATCCTACCGTAATTTCGGTGTGGTTCGAGAAGAAGCCCGGCCGCGAAGCCCGCGTGATCCTTCCCTCGCCCGCCTACGGCCCCGGCGCCGCCCTGCTGCGCGATGCGCTGGCGACCATGGACATTCCGGTGCGGGTGCTGGCCGACGAAGCGCAATTGCTGTTCGAGCTGGTGCGCAAGAATGTGTACATTCTCACCACCAACATCGCCGGCCTGGTCACCAACGGCACCGTCCACGACCTGTGGCACGACCATCAGCCCCTGGCACGGGCGGTCGCCCTGGAAGTGGTGGAGTTGCAGGAGTCCCTGACCGGCGAACGCCTGGACGGCGAGGCTCTGATCACGGGCATGGTCGAAGCCTTCGAAGGCGACCCCGAGCACCGCTGCACCGGCCGCAGCGCACCGGCCCGCCTGGCCCGTGTCCTGCAGCTCGCCGATGAATACGGCATCGAAGCGCCACGCATCCGCGAGATTGCGGCCAGTCACCTCAAAAGCTGAGAGCCACGGAATCCACGGAAAGATTTATTCGGTCGCTACACCGGCAATCCGTGGCCCCAGCGCGGCAAAACCAAATGCGCCACGGAAAACACGGAAAGCACGGAAAAGAACATTCACTAACCGATACAGAAAACAGTTAACGTAGGGCGCGATAAGCGCAGCGCATTGCACCAAACAAACCCTTCCGTGCCTACCGTGGCACCTTTGGTCTTACAGCGCCCGAGCCGCCCGCCCGTGCAGCAAGAGCCACGGAATCCACGGAAAGGAAGCTCGACGTGAGGCACGGTGACTCGGTTGAACGCCGCTCATCTGCTGCTAGACCGCACCAGGTAACTGAATCTTCGTTTTCCGTGCTTTCCGTGTTTTCCGTGGCGCTTTTGCCTTTATCTCTTCCCTTCCGTGGATTCCGTGGCTCTTCACCACCCACCCTGACTCATCGGTTGCGCACTTTCGCCAGGTCCCTGCAGATCTGCGCCGCGCCGTCCAGGATACGGGGCGTGGGGCGGGCGATCAGATCGGCGGGAATGCCGAAAATCGCACCGTTGCGTACTGCCGGCACGGCCTGCCAACGGGCCCAGAATGCCTGCATGGTGTGGCTGTCCTGTCCGGGATAGCTGGAAAACACGATGGCGTGGGGACGGGCGGCGAGCACCGCCTCCAGCGATACCTGAGGGGCAAGGCCCGACAGGTTGGCAAAGATATTGCGCCCGCCGCACAGGTTCAGCACCCGGCTGATGATGTGCCTGCCCGTCACGGTGATCAGCGGATGGGTGGAGACCTGGAAGAACACGCTCACCGGCGGACGACCCGCGTAACGCCGGCGCAGCGTCTGCAGCCGGTGTTCGAAAGCCTGCGCAGCGTGCCGTGCCGCCGGCTCGGTACCCGCCAGACGCCCCAGGGCACGCAGGTCGTGGGCAATGGTCCGGAAATGCCGTGGTTCGGACACGAACACAGGAATACCCAGGTGCCGCAAGGCGGCCAGCTGGGCGGGCGGGTTGCCGCTGCCCCAGCCCACCACCAGATCCGGGTGCAGGGCCAGCACCCGCTCGCGGTCGATGCGGGTGGCATTGCCGACCCGCGGAAGCCGCCGGGCGGCAGGCGGGTAATCGCTGTAGGAGACGGTGCCCACCACCTGCGCACCGGCGCCGGCGTCGAACAACAGCTCCGTGGCGTGGGGCGCCAGACTGACGATGCGCCGGGCCGGATGGGGCAGGTGAATGACAGTGCCGGTGTCGTCCACCGCGGACACCGGTGCGGCCAGCACCGCACCCGATACCAGCCACGCCAGCACCAGCAGCAGAGCCCTCACACCAGAACGCCACCATGGAAAACGAGGGCGGCCGGTCCGTGCTGCGGAACCAGCACACGGGTCACCCCGGCGTTGGCCACCTGGATGCGGTACAGGGCCGAGAGGGGAATCTGCAGAGTGTGGGCCAAGGTGGCCCGGATCACACCCGCATGCGCGACCACCAGCACCGACTGGCCGCGATAACGCGCCACCACCTCTTCGAAGGCGGCCGCCACCCGCGCCTTGAAATCCGGCAGGGGTTCGGCGCCCGGGGGTCGACAGCCCACCGGGTCGCGGTAGAAAGCCGCGTACTGCTCGGGGTCGGCCGCCTGTACATCGGCGCGGCTGCGCCCTTCCCAGGCTCCGAAGCCCACTTCCTTGAAGCGGGCTTCGGCAGTCACGGGGATGCCGTAGCGCTCTCCCAGCGCCTGGGCGAATTCGCTGCAGCGCAGCAGCGGCGAGGTGACGACGACATCCCAGGCCCGATAGTCCCCCACCGAACCCCACATCTGTTGCCAGCCCGTCTCGCTGAGCGGATCATCCAGCTGACCGCGATAACGTCGGCCGCCCACCGGCTGGCCGTGGCGGATGAGGTCGATGCGGGTGACGGCCGGCTGCGAATCGGACAGCGGACGGGTAGCGGACATGAGAACAAACCTGGCGGTGGTGACCGGGCGCTCAGTGGTCCATGCGGAAAATACTGTGCCTTTCAGCCGGTCCACAAGCCCTCATCGGCAAGGCGCACGAGCGCCGGACTGGCCGTTGCCAATTCAAGCGAGTGCAACGCGGCCGAGGGGGGCTTGTGGGCCGGCCCGAAGGGAGCCCCGCTAAGGGGCCAATGCCGCGTTGCGCCGCTTGGAAAGGGCCTGCCATTCCCGGCGCAGCGCGCCTTGCCTTGGCCCCTTAGCGGGGCTCTGAAAGACACACTATTTGCCGCATGGACCACTAGGCCGCCCAGCCGGCGAGTGTAAACAGAGCGAGCAGGAAGATCCACACGGCCAGGGTGCGCCACACCAGGCCCATGGCAAGGCCGGCGGTGGAAACGTCCACCGGGCTGTCGGCCTCCAGGCCGAGCGCACCGCGGCCGGCGTCCACCAGCACCCCGGCCGTGGGGTCGAAAAAGCGCTCCAGACGGGTCGCCCGACCTTCCCGCAGGCCGGTCAGCGCCCCTTCGAAATCTCCCGAGATCGCGAATCCGAGCCCCGCCAGCCACGCCGACGGCCATCCCAACAGACTGTGGAAACGGACGGCGACGTTCTGGAACTCGCTTTCGTCAGGAGCGCCCTGCAGCCGCAGCACGTTGGCACAACGATACAGGACAGCCCCCATGGGCCCCAACACCATGAACCAGAACAGCACCGCGAACAGGCGGCTGTTGGATTGGCTGAACACGCCGTCCATTGCCGCGCCTTCGCGATCGACACTGTCCGGGAGCTGGCCGCCCAGCAGGCGGTCCGCGGCCCTGTAGACCAGGGATTCGTCGGCGCCGCCGGCGGCGTCCTGGTAACTTTCCACATCGGCGGCCAGGTCCCGCGGCCCCAGACAGTAGATCAACACGATGATGGAGAACACCAGCTCCGGCAGGCCGAACAGCCAGGTACTCAGCCAGTGCTGGAGCACACCGGTGATCACCACCGGCACGGCAAGTGTCAGCAACACTCCGAAGGGACCGTCCCAGGGCGCAGACTGAAAGAAGCGCCGCTGCAGCCAACCGGAGAAATCCACGAACACATCGAACCGCCGCAGATCCTGCAGATGGCCGAGAAATCGCTCCACCAGCAGGGCGACGAGTACGGAAATGAGCGTCATGGCTGCAAAGTCGCTTTAATTAGAGGGAAATCCAGGCAGACGCTACCGGCTGCGCAAGTTGGCTGTCAAGTCGGCACACTTTCGCCCAGCAACGTCCACAGCCGCGGCCATTGGAACGCCGGCCCGGGATCGCTCTTGCGCCCCGGCGCCACATCGCTGTGTCCCACCACATGGTCCGCCTTGATCCGGGGAAAGGCCGCCTGCAGCGCCTTGATTACCGCGGCCAGCCTGTCGTATTGAGCGTCGGTGTAGGGTTGCTCGTCGGTACCCTCCAGCTCGATGCCCACGGAAAAGTCGTTGCAGGCGCACCGCCCCTGAAAACAGGACTCGCCGGCATGCCAGGCACGCCGATTGAAGGGAACATACTGCACCACGGCGCCGTCCCGGCGGATGAGCACATGGCTGGACACCCGCAGGTGGGCGATCTTCTCAAAGTAGGGATGCCCCTGCGCATCCAGGGTGTTGGTGAACAACGCATCGATAGCGGGCCCGCCGAATTCGCCCGGCGGCAGACTGATGCCGTGAACCACGATCAGCGAGACTTCGCCCGCCGGGCGCTCGTCCCAGTTGGGCGACGCCACCCGGCGCACCCCCGACAGCCACTCCCCGCTGGCATCGACGTTCACGGCGCCTCCTCCGCAGGCGCCGCCAGAGCGCTGCGCAGGGCCTCCTCGATGCGCCCGGGATGGGCCTCGCTCTGCAAGGCGCAGTGGTAAGTGCCGTCAGCGAATACAAACACGGCAGGCAGATGGAATACCTCGAACTCCCTGGCCAGCGCCAGATCCCGGGCGGCATCCACCTCGAACACCTGCAGGTCCGGCCGCCTGGCCTGCAGATCCATGAGCAACGCCCGCCAGCGCCGGCAGGCGCCGCAGCCGGGGGCGGTGAACATGACCAGCACGATACCCTGTGTCTCTTCAATCACCTGGTGGAATTCGAACTGATCCAGTGACGTCAATTGCGGTTTCACTACGGCAATCTTCCCGGTTTCGTCGCCTACGACAGACTTGATTTGCGGCACCAAGTCGCGCAATCATGCCCGTTGCTCACAGATACCGCGATTCGCGCTCGGATACCAGCGCGACCCGGCGGTTTTGTGAACGACCGCACCCGCCATCGCGGTACGCCCTGCCCCGGCAGCCGGGCCCGAGCTCGTCAACAGCATTTGGGAGTCGTCGTGAAACAGTTTCTTCTGTTGCTTGCCCTGTGCGCCGTCACCGCGGTCGCCCAGGCCGAGACCCAGTACGTCAGCGATCAGCTTCAGATCACCCTGCGCACCGGCACCAGCACCAGCCACGCCATCGTCCGCATGCTCACCAGCGGCACGCCCCTGCAGGTCCTGCAGACCGACCCCCAGGCCGGCTATACCCAGGTGCGCACCCCCGACGGAACCGAAGGCTGGGTGCTGACTCGATTCCTGATGGACCATCCGTCGGCCCGGGCTCAACTTGCCGCCGCCCAGAAGAAGCTCGCCCAGCTCCAGCAGCAGGACCATCAGCAGGCCGGTACCCTGAGCGACCTCAAATCCAAGAACCAGGACCTCACCCAGCAGGTGGCCCAGCTCAAAACGCAGAACAGCCACATTACCCAGCAACTGGAAGGGGTCCGGCGCACCGCATCCAACACCCTCTCCATCGACAACGAGAACAAGAAGCTCAAGGGCCAGATGCTTTCCCTGCGACGGGACCTGCAATCCGTACGGCAGGAAAATGAAACCCTGAAGGACCGCACCGCCCGCGACTGGTTCGTGGTCGGCGCCGGCGTGGTCATCCTGGGTATCATCATTGGTTTGATCCTGCCCCGCATCCGGGTGCGCAAACGCTCGAGCTGGGACTCCCTGTAGCCTGATCCGGAACCGCTTGGCGGCGAACCCTGCACCGCAACGGCAGGGCCGCCGGATTCATTCGGCGGGCTTGTCGCCGCTGCCGGGCACGGCGGCTTCGGCGGCCTGGAAACCGATCTTCGAATGGGTGCCGTCACAGAACGGCTTGGTGGTGGAAGCGCCGCAGCGGCACAGCGCGAAGGGGCGCCGGGACGGCACGTACTCCTGACCGTTCCAGTCCACCACCGTCACGTCATCGCCCTCGACCAGATAGGGGCCGTTCTGCTTCACGGTAATCTTTACCATCGTTCGTCTCCTCCGTTGTAAAAGCCTGGGATGACGGCGACCGTCCGCCGCGCCCGGCGGACGGTCGGTACCGGCCTACTCGTCCGTGACGCAGCCGTGGGAGGCGTCGGTCACGTTCTTGATGAACTTGAACAGGGTGCCGCGTCGGGCCTTGTAGGGCGGCATCTGCCATGCGGCCCGGCGCCGCTCCATCTCCTCGTTGCTGATATCCACGTCGATGGTGTTGGACTCGGCATCGATGGTGATGGTTTCCCCGTCCCGCACCAGGGCCAGGGGACCGCCTTCCTGGGCTTCGGGCACGATGTGACCGATGATGAAACCGTGGGAGCCGCCGGAAAAGCGCCCGTCGGTCAACAGCGCCACGTCCTTGCCGAGCCCCGCGCCCATGATGGCGGAGGTGGGTGTCAGCATCTCGGGCATGCCGGGGCCGCCCTTGGGGCCTTCGTAACGGATCACCACCACGTCGCCCTTACCGATCTCCTGGCGCTCCAGGGCATGCAGCATGTCCTCTTCGGAGTCGTATACCCGCGCCGGCCCCGTGAAGCTTAACCCCTCCTTGCCGGTGATCTTCGCCACCGCGCCGCCGGGGGCCAGATTGCCCTTGAGGATGCGGATATGGCCGCTGGCCTTGACGGGATTCTCCAGGCTGTGGATCACCTGCTGACCCTCGCTAAGCCCCGGCAGGTCGGCGAGATTCTCCGCCACCGTCCGGCCCGTCACGGTCAGGCAACTGCCGTCGATGAAACCGGTCTCCAGCAGGTATCTCATGACCGCCGGGGTACCGCCCACCTTGTGGATGTCCTCCATCACGTACTGGCCGCTGGGCTTGAGGTCGGCCAGCACCGGCACCCGGTCACTGACGGCCTGGAAGTCATCGATGGTCAGCTCCACATCCACCGCCCGCGCCATGGCGATCAGGTGCAGCACCGCGTTGGTCGAACCGCCCAGGGCGATGACCACCACCATGGCGTTCTCGAACGCGGCGCGGGTCATGATGTCCCGGGGTTTGATGTCCCTGGCCAGCAGATTGCGGATGGCGGTGCCGGCCTGCAGGCACTCTTCGAGCTTGCCGGGGTCCACCGCCGGGGTGGAAGAACTGTAGGGCAGCGACATGCCCAGGGCTTCGATGGCACAGGCCATGGTATTGGCCGTGTACATGCCGCCGCAGGCTCCCGGTCCAGGGCAGCTGTTCTGCACAATGCTTTGCCGTTCCTCTTCTTCCAGAACCCCAGCGATATAT
>DATFML010000455.1:0-5500 GCA_035266965.1 Gammaproteobacteria bacterium | reverse complement strand
CACCCTCTCCGCCAAAGTTCTGCCCCCGGGTCAGGAAATCGCGCACGGATCGCTGCAAGGCCCCAACATCCGTTGCATGCCGGGCGGCGCACCCGTCAGGTGAAGGTCGGCACCGCCCACTTCGGCGATTGCCTTGAGGCGGCCCACGTCGCGGATCTCGATCCGTCTGCCCTCGATGTGGATCAAGCCCTGTGCCCGCAGGCGGGCGAGCGTGCGGTTGGTGTGCACGTTGGACAGGCCCAGGGCATCGCTGATCATGGTCTGGGTTCCGGGGAAGTGGAAGGCGCGTTGGTCTGCAGCACCGATCACCCGCAAACGGGCCCACAGCTCCCATAGCAGGTAGGCGATTCGCTCATAGGCGTTCTGACGTCCCACCGCCACCAGATGGGCGCGGGCAATGGCTGCCTCGTGGGCCGAATTCCACCAGAAGGCCGCCGCAATGCGCGTAGAGCGGTGAAACAGGCGACACAAACCGGCGACCTCCACAACCGAAAGGGTGCCCTCTGTGACCGCCGCCACCGAGTAGTCAGCCGTCTGGGTGACGAATCCGGTGGGGTCAAGGAAGTCCCCGGGCAGCAGAAAGTTGAGTATCTGCCGGCGTCCGTCGCTCAACAGTCGGTAGCGTACCGCCCAGCCCCGATTCAGCAGCATCGTCCCGCCGCCGGTGTCCTGGCCCACTGCGACCAGCGAATCTCCGGGTAGGAAGGAACTCTCCATGGCAGGCAGGGCTTGTAGGTCCTGTGCCTCGCTGTCATCGAAATCCAGAAAATAGCGCAGCTTGCGCACCAGCGGGTGGTCCATAGACGCTCACCGACCTCATGCAGGGGGAAGACGGCATAGTCTATGCCGATCGGATCGATGAGCTCGTTAACCCAGGTTAATGCCGCAGTCCTGCGCAGCCGGAAAACGGGAATCGTTACGATACGAGTCGCGGGCCGCTGTCGAGACCCAGCAGACGCCTCATGCCGGGGGGCGCTCCATTGAGATGCAGCTCCGTGCCGCCCACCTCGGCGATCGCCTTCAGCCCGTTGACGTCAAGGATTTCGATGCGTCTGCCCTCGATGTGGATGAGCCCTTTCGCCCGCAGGCGGGTCAGCGTGCGGCTGGTGTGCACGTTGGACAGGCCCAGGGCATCGCTGATCATGGTCTGGGTTCCGGGGAATTGGAAGGCGTGTTGGTCGGCGGCACCGATCACCCGCAAACGGGCCCACAGTTCCCATAGTAGGTAGGCGATCCGCTCATAGGCGTTCTGGCGTCCCACCGCCACCAGATGGGCGCGGGCAATGGCGGCCTCGTGGGCCGAATTCCACCAGAAGGCCGCCGCGATGCGCGTCGAGTTGTCGAATAGACGGAACAGCGCGTCGGTATTCACTGCAGAAACGCTGCCGTCCGTGACTGCTTCGACCGAATAGTCGGCCTTTTGGGTTACGAAGCCGGTGGGATCCAGGAAGTCGCCGGGCAGAAGAAAGTTGAGAATCTGCCGGCGCCCGTCGCTCAGTATCCGATAGCGTGCCGCCCAGCCCCGGTTCAACAGCATGGTGCCGCTGCCGGTTTCCTGCTCGGTGGTCACCAGCGTGTCGCCGGACACAAAGGGGTTCTGCATTTCAGAGAGCGTCTGAAGGGCCGACGTTTCACTGTCGTTGAAATCCATGAAATAACGCAGCTTGCGTATCAAGGGATGTTCCATGGTGTCTCGTCCCCCTTGTTTGATGGAAAACCCGGACAGTCTACGTTGTTTGAGGCTGTCGAACGGTTAACTCAGGTTAATGTTTCCGCCTTTTACGGCATGTCTAATGGGTTGGGCGAGACACGGTATCCGGTTCTGTGCACGGATCCGCATTCATCTGCCGCCCGCGTCGCCGAGCATCGTGTCGTCTGTTATCTATCCGGCGGCCATGGCGGGTACAAACGACAGGAGGCCTCCCATGGAAGAAAGTCGGTGGAATATGCGTGTGCCCGTAAGCGTTCCCGTACGCCTGGACTTTGCCGATGCCACAACCCTGACCGGCGTCGCCCGCGACATCAGTTTCCAGGGACTGTATGTACGCACGGACGAGCGTCCCGGTGTGGCGCAGCCTTCCTCCCCGGTTGTGGTCACGCTGCCGGCCGGTGGGGACGCAGCCCGGGTGCTGGAACTTCCCGCCATGGTGGTGCGTACCACCGGCAGTGGATTGGGCGTCCTGTTCTTTGATTACGGTGACCGGCAATTTGACGGTATCGCAGAGCATATCGAGGCCGGCTTTGAAGCACGCCGGCCTGCGAGCGCGCGTCGCAACCCGCTGTAGCCCCGCCGGGCCCCGCCGGGCAAGCAGCACAGGCGGGGCCGCGCGGAGACTCGGGCGGAGCGGGAGCTGTTCAGGTGTTCCCAGGGTGGCGCCGGGGGTGCTCGCGACCGTGATCAGGGCGCCAGGCAGACCCGGAGCGCCGTATCAGCTCTGTTTGGCGGCGTAGGCGATGCACCAGCCGTGGGGGCTGATGGAACCGGCCACCACCGTGCATTTGCCGTTGGCGCTGGGGCTGGAGCCGGGGATGAAGTGCATGCAGTTGCTGCACTCGTGCTTGCCGTTGGGATGGGTCCGGTACTGCATGGCGGCCTTGGAAGCCTTGGCGGCCTGCGCCTCGGGGCTCAGGAGTACGCCCGGGACCGCGGAGACGCCGGCGAGCAGTGCAGCGCTCTTGAGCAGTGAACGGCGGGTGATCTTGTTGTCGCGCGAATCGTCCATGAGACAAACCTCCTCGGTTCGTGGAACCTGGGCTGGAGAAGAGTCGCACTACATGTCGACCGTTGCCATTGTCAAAAGTTCTTCACCAACGGGCCCGGGCTGACGGACCGGCATTGCACGGGCGGCTGCCTGTTGTTACCCCTGCATCATTCCAGGATCGAACCGGTTGGATCCCTGTGGAATAGCCACAATGCGTCGGGGGAACCGCATGCGCCGCTGGCTGTATCGGGGCCCGCCTGCCGGCGCAGGTCGCGGTCCCTGAGGGACCTCTGCACAGGCCGCATACGCGGCGCGCATGGCGTTGAAAAGGCGCTCGGAATGCCCACTTGCCGCCGGTAAAGAGCTTGTCTGCTGCGCACCCACTCTCAATCGGGTTCCACCGGGCGCCGGGAAGTATCGCCGGGAACGTCTTCGCCCACCGTGCTCTTGTCGCCAAGCAGGCGCCGCACCACCACGTAGAAAACCGGCACGAACAGCACGCCGAAGAGGGTGGCGCCGAACATGCCGCCCATCACGCCGGTACCGATGGCGTGGCGGCTGTTGGCGCCGGCGCCGGTGGAGATGGCCAGCGGCAACACCCCCAGAATGAAGGTGATGGAGGTCATCAGGATGGGCCGCAGGCGCAGGCGGCAGGCTTCCACCGTGGCCTCCAGCAGGCCGCGCCCCTGCTTGCGCATGGTGTTGGCGAACTCGATGATCAGGATGGCATTGCGGGCCGACAGACCGATCACGGCAATGAGGCCCACTTTGAAATAGATGTCGTTTTCCAGTCCCCGCAGCCAGGTGAAGCTGAGAGCCCCCAGCACGCCCAGGGGAACCACCAGCATGACCGCTACCGGGATGGACCAGCTCTCGTAAAGGGCGGCCAGGACCAGGAAGACCACCAACACGGACAGCGCGAACAGGATGGGGGTCTGCTCTCCCGACAGGATCTCCTGGTAGGACTGGCCTGACCATTCGTAACCCATACCCCGCGGGAGATCCTGCCTGACGATCTGTTCCATGGCCGCCATGGCCTGACCGGAGCTGTAACCCGGGGCCGCGCTGCCGTTGATCTGAATGGCCCCGTAGCCGTTGTAGTGGTCCAGCGCGGGGGGCGCGACGGTCCAGCGGGTGCTGACCACGCTGGTCAGGGGCACCATGTTGGAGGAGCCGCCCCTGCCGCTGGGGATGTAGTAGTGGCTCAGGTCTCCCGGGCCCCTGCGGTAGGGGGCGTCGGCTTCAATCAGTACTTTCAATACCCTTCCTTGGTAATTGAAATCATTGGCATAAACAGGCGCCAGCATCAGACGGATGGCGTCGTAGATGTCGGGCAGGGAAAGGCCCATGGCCTTGGCCTGCACGCGATCGACGTGCATGTGGACCTGGGGTGCGTCCTCCAACTGGTTCGGTCGCACACCGTAGAGAATCGGGTTCCTGGCGGCCGCCGCCAGCAGCTGGTTGCGGGCCTTCATCAGCTCGGCGTGACCCAACCCGGCCCGGTCTTCCAGGCGGAAGTCGAAACCGCCGAAGCGCCCCAGGCCGCGGACGGTGGGCAGGTTGACCACGAACACGCGTGCGCCCTTAATGCTCTGCAAAGCGCCGTTGGCCCAGCGGATGAAGGGGCCGATCTGTTCGCCGGGCTTGGTGCGTTCGCTCCAGTCCTTGAGGCGTATGAAGCCGAGACCCACGTTCTCCCCCTGGCCCAGGAAGCTGAAGCCGGCCACGTCCAGTACCTTGTCCACCGCGGGGTTCTTGCGCAGGATCTCTTCCATCTGGCCGAGCACGCCTTCGGTGCGGGACATGTTGGCGCCCGGCGGCAGCTGAATGATGGCCAGGGCGTAGCCCTGGTCTTCCTGGGGCAGGAAGCCGGTGGGCAAGCGCGTGAACAACAGCACGGTGAGGCCGATCAGCGCCACGAACGCCACCATCCAGCGCGGCGTGTGGCGGATCGCCTTGCCCACCCGTGCCAGATAGGCGTTGCTCATCCCGTGGTAGAAGCGGTTGAACCCGCGCAGGAACCAGTTCGGCTCGCCCGTTGCCGGCCTGAGCAGACTGGCGCACAGGGCCGGTGTGAAGCTCAGCGCCATCAACGCCGAGATGGCCACGGAAATGGCGATGGTCAGCGAGAACTGGCGGTAGATGGCCCCCACGCTCCCTCCCACCAGGGCCATGGGGAGGAAGACGGCGGCCAGTACGGTGGTCATCACCACCACCGGACCGGTGATCTGGCCCATGGCCTTGCGGGTCGCTTCCCTGGGCGGCAGGCCTTCCTCGGTCATGATGCGCTCGACGTTCTCCACCACCACGATGGCGTCGTCCACCACCAGTCCGATGGCCAGCACCAGGGCGAACAGGCTGAGCACGTTGATGGAGAACCCCGCCGCGTACATCCCCGCAAAGGCGCTGGTCAGGGCGACGGGCACCACCAGGGTGGGGATGAGGGTGGCGCGCAGGTTCTGCAGGAACAGCAGCATGACCAGGAATACGAGCACCACCGCCTCGATCAGCGTGAAGATCACTTCTTCGATGGAAATGGTGATGAACTGGGTGCTGTCGTAGGGCGTCGTCCAGCTCACCCCCGGGGGGAAGTACCTGGCCAGCTGGTCCATCTTGGCGCGCACCGTATGCGCCACCTCCAGGGCGTTGGCACCGGGGGACAGCTGGACGGCGAAACCGGCGATGGGCTCGCCGTTGACCCGCGCCTTGTGGCCGTAGGATTCCGCCCCCAAAGCGATGCGGGCCACATCCTTGAGGCGTACCGTGCTGCCGTCGGCGTTGGTGCGCAGAATGATGTT
>DATFML010000454.1:0-2359 GCA_035266965.1 Gammaproteobacteria bacterium | reverse complement strand
CCGGCGAGTCCGCGGAGACTCCCCACACCGCCACTCTTGCCACCGGTGCCTGGAGCCATCTGGCGGTCACCGTCGGCGACGGAAAGCTGGTGGTCTACGTCAACGGCAAGGCTGCCGCCAGTGCCCCGGTCAAGCAGCTTCCGGACATGGGCGGGCCGATGGTGGTGGGCGGCTCCGATGACGGCGGCCACGGACTGCACGGCCAGGTCGATGAGCTGCGCGTTTCCAACGTGGTGCGCACGCCGGCCTGGGTCGCCCTGGCGGCCCGCTCCCAGGGGCCCGACGCCAAACTCGCTTCCTACGGCTCCGACGAGCAGAACCAGGGCAGCGGTGGAGGTACCACGTCCTATTTCGGGACCATCCTGCGCAACGTCACCACCGACGGCTGGGTGGTGATCGGGCTGCTCAGCCTGATGGCGGCCGTGAGCTGGGTGGTCATGATCGGCAAGGCGTTCCTGATCAGCCGCACGGGCAGGCATGACCGGGAATTTCTGAAGGCGTTTCAGCGTCTGGGGGCGGGAGATCCCGATGTGCTGGACAACGACGAAGACGACGGCGAGGACGACGGCTCGCCGCTGATGGCGGAGCTGTTCGGGCGTCACGACCACTTCCAGAACTCCGGCCTCTACCGCATCTACCACCGGGGCATTCAGGAGCTGCACAGCCGCGTGGGCAGCACCGCCGGCGCCCAGGCCGTCGGCCTTTCGACCCAGGCCGTCGGCACCATCCGCGCGGCCCTGGACGCCGCGCAGGTGCGCGAGACCCAGAAGCTGAACGCCCAGATGGTGCTGCTCACCATCGCCATCAGCGGCGGTCCGTTCCTGGGGCTGCTGGGTACCGTGGTGGGCGTGATGATCACCTTCGCGGCCATTGCCGCCACCGGTGACGTCAACGTCAACGCCATTGCCCCCGGTATCGCCGCGGCGCTGGTGGCCACGGTAGCAGGGCTCGCCGTCGCCATTCCCGCACTGTTCGGATACAACTACCTCGCTTCGCGCATCAAGGAAATCACGGCGGATATGCACGTGTTCGTGGACGAGTTCGTCAACAAGCTGGCCGAGCACTACGGGGCCTGACGGAGCCGATGCCATGAAAGTTCAAGACGATAACGCCCTTTACGACGACATCAATATCACGCCCATGCTGGATCTGGCCTATGTGCTGTTGATCATCTTCATCATCATGACCACCGCCACCGTGCAGGGCATCACCGTGAATCTGCCCAAGGCCAGCGCCACCCCCAGCCTGGCCAAGCCCCAGACCAAGGCCATCACCATCACCCAGGACGGCACCGTCTATCTGGATACCTATCCGGTGACCATGGACCAGTTGGAAGCGCGACTGCGCCAGTACAAGGCGGTCAATCCGGACCTGCCGGTGGTCGTCAAGGCGGACGCGCAGCTCCAGTACCAGAAGGTGGTGGATATCCTCGACATGCTGGGCAAGCTGGACATCCACCACCTGGGGCTGGTCACCCAGCGACTGGTCAAATGAGGCGGGCGCCATGAGCGCAGCGGCAAAGCGCTTTCGGCGGCATGTTCCGGTGCTGGCGGGTGCGCTGGTAGTGGCGCTGATCGCCGGCGGCCTGTTCTATCTGGTGCGCGGCCTGATGGCGCAGGCGCCGGGGCCCACCACCAAGAAGGTGGTGCAGCAGATCTCGATCGTTCAGCCGCCGCCTCCACCACCCCCGCCGCCGGAACAGAAGCCGCCGCCGGAACAGGAGAAGCAGAAGGTGGATATACCCAAGCCCGACAAGATGCCCAAGCAGATGCCGGATCAGGCGAAGGCGCCGCCGCCGGGGGATCAGCTGGGCCTGGACGCCGCCGGCGGCGCGGGCGGCGACAGCTTCGGACTGGTGGGCCGCCGGGGCGGGCGCAGCCTGGTGGGGGGCGGCAGTCAGTTCGCCTGGTACGCCGGGCAGGTGCAGCAGGGCATAACGGATCTGCTGACCGCCAACGACCAGGTACGCACCGGGCACTACTCGGTGGTGATCAAGGTGTGGCTGGACGCCCGCGGGCGGGTACGCAAGGTGGTGCTGACCGGTTCATCGGGGGACCGCAAGGTGGACCGGGCACTGGAGGCCGCCCTGGAGGGCGCCCGGTTGGCCAAGGAGGCTCCGCCTGACGGCATGCCGCAGCCCATTCGGCTGCGCGTGTCGTCGCGGGGTTGACGCACGGCACGATTACAACACTAGGGCCTGTTAACACTATAGAGATCGTCGCTGTTGTGGCTGAGAAGCCGCCAATCAAGGCGCGAGGAGCGAGGTTTGGTCGTTCCAAATGAGTGACGAGCAACGCCGAGTGGTGGGTTCTCAGCCCCAACCCGAAGGGCCGGGCCCCATTTTCCGTCCCGCGGCGTT
>DATFML010000453.1:0-10915 GCA_035266965.1 Gammaproteobacteria bacterium | reverse complement strand
GGCTATCTGCTGGTCGGGCTGCTGTGACATGAGTGCGGTGCCGGCGGCGAACGGCTGGCAGGCCCGGCTGACCCTGGGCTTCGAACGGCGCGGGCCGCGCACCGTGCTGGCCCGCCGCCGCCACCAGGGGCCGCTGGTGGTGCAGCGGCCGTTCTACCCGGAAGCCGGCGTGTGCCACGTGTATCTGCTGCACCCGCCGGGCGGCGTGGTGGGTGGCGACGAGCTGACCGTCGAGGTGCAGTGCGCGGCCGGCACCGAGGCCCTGGTCACCACGCCGGCGGCCACCAAGTTCTACCGCAGCGGCGGACCGGTGGCCGTGCAGCGCCAGCACCTGGCGGTGGCGGCAGGTGCGCGGCTGGAGTGGGTGCCCCAGGAGACCATCGTGTTCGCCGGCAGCCGGGTGGACACCACCACCCGGGTGGACCTGGAGCCCGGGGCGGCCTTCGTGGGCTGGGAGATCCTGTGCCTGGGTCGGCCGGCCAGCGGGGAGGTGTTCGACCGTGGGCACGCGGTGCAGCGGCTGGAGGTATGGCGCGCCCGCGAGCCCCTGCTGCTGGACCGGACCCGCGTGGACGGCGCCGGCGCCATGCCGTCGGCGCCCTGGGGTCTGGCCGGATGCCCGGTGAGCGCCACCCTGGTGGCGACACCGGCCGATGGCGATGCCCTGGCGGCTGTGCGTGACGGGGTGTGCGTGGACGGCGACGAGCGCTTCGGCGCCACCTTGCTGGACGACCTGCTGGTGTGTCGTTACCTCGGACATCACGGGGAGCGGGCGCGAACGGTTTTCGACCAGGTGTGGGCATTGTTGCGTCCCGGTCTCGCCGGACGCCCGGCCTGTGCGCCGCGTATCTGGCGAACCTGAGCATCCAAGTTCAATTGAGGGGAAACACCTATGGACCTGCTGCCGCGGGAGAAAGACAAGCTGATGCTGTTCACGGCGGGCCTGCTGGCCGAGCGCCGCAAGGCCCGCGGTGTGAAGCTGAACTATCCGGAAGCGGTGGCCTACATTTCCGCCGCCATTCTGGAGGGGGCCCGGGACGGTCGCACGGTGGCCGAGCTGATGGACTACGGACGCACCCTGCTGAGCCCGGACGACGTCATGGAAGGGGTCGCCGAGCTGGTTCCCGAGGTGCAGGTGGAAGCCACGTTCCCCGACGGCACCAAGCTGGTCACCGTCCATGATCCGATCGTCTGAAAGGCGTGTTTGCCACAGAGGTCACAGAGGGCACAGAGAAATGATGTGTTTGTGTGAGCGTCAGTCGCTGTATCTGCGGAATCGTCAGCAGCCATGCGCGGGTGCGAACAAGGACGTCCGCAATGAATAGCTCTGTGACCTCTGTGACCTCTGTGACCTCTGTGGCTAAAAAACCGAAAGCCGCAGGCAACTGAAGGGCACAGGAGGAACAACCGATGATACCCGGCGAAGTGATGACCGACGACAGCGATATTGCTGGTCACCGTTCATGATCCGATCTTCTGAGAAGAGTCTTTGCCACAGAGGTCACAGAGGACACAGAGAAATGATGTGTTTGTATGAGCGTCAGTCGCTGTATCTGCGGAATCGTCAGCAGCCATGCGCGGGTGCGAATAAGGACGTCCGCAATGAATAGCTCTGTGACCTCTGTGACCTCTGTGGCTAAAAACCGAAAGCCGCAGGCAACTGAAGGGCACGGGAGGAAACACCCGACGATACCCGGCGAAGTGATGACCGGCGGGGGCGACATTACTGGTCACCGTTCATGATCCGATCGTCTGAAAGGCGTGTTTGCCACAGAGGTCACAGAGGGCACAGAGAAATGATGTGTTTGTGTGAGCGTCAGTCGCTGTACCTGCGGAATCGTCAGCAGCCATGCGCGGGTGTGAACAAGGACGTCCGCAGTGAATAGCTCTGTGCACTCTGTGACCTCTGTGGCTAAAAACCGAAAGCAGCAGGCAACTGAAGGGCACGGGAGGAAACACCCGACGATACCCGGCGAAGTGATGACCGACGACAGCGACATTGCTGGTCACCGTTCATGGTCCGGTCTTCTGAGAAGAGTCTTTGCCACCGAGGGCACAGAGGACACAGAGAAATGATGTGTTGTATGCGCGCCAGTTGCCGTATCTGCGCGACCGTCCGCAGCCATGCGTCGGTGCGAACAAGGACGCCTGCAATGAATAGCTCTGTGCACTCTGTGACCTCTGTGGCTAACAAACCGAAAGGCGCAGGGCAGGCAACAAGGGCAGAAGGAGGCGAACGATGATACCCGGCGAAGTGATGACCGGCGACGGCGACATCGCCCTCAACGAGGGCCGCGCCACCTGCCGACTGACGGTGCGCAACACCGGTGACCGGCCGGTGCAGGTGGGCTCTCACTACCACTTCTTCGAGACCAACAGCGCCCTGGACTTCGACCGGGATGCGGCCAGGGGGTACCGGCTCAACATCCCGGCGGGCACCGCGGTGCGTTTCGAGCCCGGTCAGAGCCGCGAGGTGGAGCTGGTGGCCTACGCCGGCGACCGGCAGGTGTACGGATTCAACGCCCGGGTCATGGGCCCGCTGGAGTAAGTGATGGCTACGATCAGTCGCAGCGCCTATGCGGAAATGTACGGGCCCACGGTGGGCGACCGGGTGCGCCTGGGGGATACGGAGCTGGTGATCGAGGTGGAGCGCGATCACACCCGCTACGGGGACGAAGTGAAGTTCGGCGGCGGCAAGGTAATCCGCGACGGCATGGGCCAGAGCCAGCGCGCCGGGCCCGAGGTGGTGGACCTGGTGATCACCAACGCGCTGATTCTGGATCACTGGGGTGTCGTCAAGGCGGACATCGGCATCAAGGACGGGCGCATCGCCGCCATCGGCAAGGCCGGCAATCCGGACGTGCAGCCGGGCGTGGACATCGTGGTGGGTCCCGGCACCGAGGCCCTGGCCGGCGAGGGCATGATCGCCACCGCCGGCGGCATCGACGCCCATATCCACTTCATCTGCCCCCAGCAGGTGGAGGAAGCCCTGATGTCCGGGGTGACCACCATGCTGGGCGGCGGCACAGGTCCCGCTACCGGCACCAACGCCACCACCTGCACGCCGGGGGCGTGGAACATCCACCGCATGCTGCAGGCCGCCGAGGGGCTGCCCATGAACCTGGGGTTTCTCGGCAAGGGCAACGCCAGCCTGCCCGAGGCCCTGCGCCTGCAGGTGGCCGCCGGCGCCATGGGCCTGAAGCTGCACGAGGACTGGGGCACCACCCCGGCGGCCATCGACAACTGCCTGAGTGTGGCGGAAGAAACGGACGTGCAGGTGGCCATCCACACCGACACCTTGAACGAGTCGGGTTTCGTGGAGGACACCCTGGCCGCCTTCAAGGGCCGCGCCATCCACACCTACCACACCGAAGGCGCCGGCGGCGGCCATGCCCCGGACATCATCAGGGCCTGTGGTGCGCCCAACGTGCTGCCCTCCAGCACCAACCCGACCCGGCCCTACACCGTGAACACCATCGACGAGCACCTGGACATGCTGATGGTGTGCCACCACCTGGACCCCTACATCGCCGAGGACGTGGCGTTCGCCGAGTCGCGCATCCGCCGCGAGACCATCGCCGCCGAGGACATCCTGCACGACCTGGGGGCGTTCTCCATGATCGCGTCGGACTCCCAGGCCATGGGCCGGGTGGGCGAGGTGATCACCCGCACCTGGCAGACCGCCCACAAGATGAAGGTGCAGCGCGGCGCGCTGCCCGAGGACAATGAGCGGGCCGATAACCTGCGGGCCCGTCGCTATGTGGCCAAGTACACCATCAACCCGGCCATCACCCACGGCATCGCCCACGAAGTGGGCTCCATCGAGGCGGGCAAGCTGGCCGACATCGTGCTGTGGAAGCCGGCCTTCTTCGGCGCCAAGCCGGCGGTGGTGGTCAAGGGCGGCCTGATCGTGGCCGCACCCATGGGCGATCCCAACGCCTCCATCCCCACGCCCCAGCCGGTGCACTACCGCCCCATGTTCGCCGCCTACGGCGGCGCCCTGGCCGCCACCGCCGTGACCTTCGTGTCCCGGGCGGCCCTGGACGCGGGGGTGCCCGAACGGCTCGGCCTGGCGCGTCGTGCGGTGGCCGTGCACGGCACCCGCAGCGTACGCAAGCGCGACATGATCCTGAACGACTACCAGCCGCACATGGAGGTCGATTCCCAGACCTACGAAGTGCGTGCCGACGGCCAGCTGCTCATCTGCGAGCCGGCGAAGGTGCTGCCGCTGGCGCAGCGGTATTTTTTGTTTTGAGTGAAGGCAAAAGCGCCACGGAAAACACGGAAAGCACGGAAAGGAGCAATTCGGGGTAAACGTCCCCGTGTTCCGGAACGACAGTGCTGAATTCCGCGAACGCGCCTTCTGGAAAAGCGCCACGGAAAACACGGAAAGCACGGAATGGAACAATTCGGTCTTACGTCCATGGAGCTCTGCAATTGCAGCGCTCCGGGTATCGAGAGGTTGACGGTGAACAATGAGCGACGCGCGGTGGCCGGAGACTGCGGACCACTTGGCTTCGTCCAGACTTACGCGCTTCCCGTTCATCAATCTCATTTTTCCGTGCTTTCCGTGTTTTCCGTGGCGCACTAGGTTTTTGCCTTTAACTGGAGGCCAGACGATGTTGAAGTTGATTGAACGGCTGGATGAGCCGGTGGAGGCGGGTGCGACGTTGACGCTGCCGTTCGGGGATCGGCAGAAGAGCCGGCTGCGCACGCGGCTGGACGACGGGCGCGAGGCGGGGCTGATGCTGGAGCGGGGTCTGGTGCTGCGACACGGGGACTGCCTGCGCGCCGACGACGGCGCGGTGGTGCGGGTGCAGGCGGCGCCGGAGGCTGTGTCCACGGCGTTCAGCCGCGATCCCCTGGTGGTGGCCCGGGCCTGCTACCACCTGGGCAACCGGCATGTGCCTCTGCAGATCGGCGACACCTGGGTGCGTTACCTGCACGACCACGTACTCGACGCCATGGTGGAGCATCTGGGCCTGCGGGTGTTCGCCGAGCATGCGCCCTTCGAGCCGGAAGCCGGTGCCTACGACAGCCACGGGGCCGGCGGCTACGGCCAGGATCATCACGACCATGACCACGGTGACCACCATCACGACCATCGCCACAGCGCCTGACCGCGCGGCACTGCTGCGGCTGCTGCAGCTGGCCAGCCCCACCCTGCCGGTGGGTGCCTATGCGTACTCCCAGGGTCTGGAGTACGCGGTCCACGCCGGTTGGGTGGCCGACGAAAGCGACGTCCGCGACTGGATCCTCGGGTTGTTGGAACACAACCTGGCGAACCTGGACATACCGGTGCTGGCGCGCCTGTTCGAAGCCTGGCGGGCGGATGACCAGCCCGGTGTCCTGCGCTGGACACGGTTTCTGTGGGCCGCCCGCGAATCGGCCGAGCTGCGTGCGGAGGACCGGGCCCTGGGGGTGGCGCTGGCGCGTCTGCTGGCCGACCTCGGTGCGGTCGAGGCCCGCCCCTGGACAGGCGCGGACCTTACCACCTACGCGACCCTGTTCAGCCTTGCGGCGGCGGCGTGGACGATACCGCTTGCCGACGCGGCCGCCGGCTACCTGTGGGCCTGGTGCGAAAACCAGGTGGCCGCCGCCATCAAGCTGGTGCCCCTGGGGCAGACAGCCGGGCAGCGCATCCTGTGCCTGTGCGCCGAGCGCATACCCGCGCTGGCCGCCCGTGGCCTGTCCCTGCACGAACCCGACATCGGCTCGGCGGCGCCCGGCGTTGCGATCGCCAGCGCCCGGCACGAAACCCAGTACACCCGGTTGTTCCGCTCCTGATGGCGGCCCGCCCGGGAATTCTTTGATGAGGTTGGCAATGACGACACAAGACGTGCTCCGGGTCGGTGTAGGTGGTCCGGTGGGCTCCGGCAAGACCGCACTGGTGGACGCCCTCTGCAAGGCCCTGCGCGAACGCTACCGGCTGGCGGTGGTGACCAACGATATCTACACCCAGGAGGACGCCCGGTTCCTGACCCGCAGCGCCGCGCTGGAGGCCGAGCGCATCATCGGGGTGGAAACCGGCGGATGCCCCCATACGGCCATCCGCGAGGATGCCTCGGCGAACCTGAGTGCCGTGGACACCCTTTGCAGGCGCTTCCCGGACCTGCAGATGGTGCTGGTGGAAAGCGGCGGCGACAACCTGAGTGCCACCTTCAGCCCGGAACTCTCCGATCTGACCATCTATGTGATCGATGTGGCCGCCGGCGACAAGATCCCCCGCAAGGGCGGGCCGGGGATTACCCGTTCGGATCTGCTGGTCATCAACAAAATCGACCTGGCGCCCCACGTGGGCGCGTCGCTGGAGGTCATGGACCGGGACGCCCGCCTGATGCGGGGAGAGCGACCTTTCGTCATGACCAATCTGAAAACCGGCGAGGGGCTGGACGCCGTGATCGACTTCATTGTCGAGCAGGGGATGTTGTGAGTCTTAGCCATTCACGCGGCGCCTCGGTGCGCCGGTGTGTGGTTCCTGTGCTCAACGGTTAAAAACCCAATGCGCCACGGAAAGCACGGAAAGCACTGAAAGGGCGCGGTGCTGGATACCCCGCCTCTTCCGGGCTCCGTGACCTGGTCTGCCGCTTTTGCTGGTGCCGGTTATCGGGCGCGAAATGACTCCACGGCCGTTGGGTTGAGCGACGCGGACCAGACCACACGTCGTTCGCGTTCCCATCAACTCCGCAGCAGCCGCAGCTAGCGGATCCATTGAACTCGGTTGCGCTGAGCTCGACCCGCGGTTTTCCCGCGGCGTAAGGTTACCTGAGAGCGCTGCGCCGGGAAGGGCGGCAACAGGGACCGTAGACCTGCCCAAACCCGGTGCGCCGCACCGCTCCGCCTGCATGTGGAGCGCCATCGCTTTTCTTCGTCCGTTCCCCTGACCTCCTTCCTGGCGCGCGCTTCGCCCTGTTGCGCGGCGGCGTCCCCCGTGCCCTGCGTCTGCACGTCAGTTGTGCGTGCGGTCGTCAGGGGTGCGCCCCAAAACAATGCGCTGTTTCCGTGGTGGTGCACTAGGGCGATGCGTGCTCTTCAGCGCCATGCCGGCAATCCCCGACGCTTCGCGCGCAACCGCCTGTTCTGGTGACGTGTTACGGAACTGGCACAGCTGTTGCTCGTCGCTGCATACAGGATTCGTCAAGTTGCGTTAATCCTGCCGCCGCCGCACATCGGTGGTTCATCGACGGTCACGCGTGGTTCATGCCGACGGCCGTCATAGACCTTAGGAGAGCTTATACAGATGAAAAGGTGCGACACCGAAATTCTCGATTCCAGTGCCGCCGTACATTGCGCGCCGTTGGGCGCGGACACCGAACGAGGCACCTGCAGCATCCTCAGCCACTAGCGGCTGGGTGGGATCTTCAGCAATCCGGAACAGCGGCACCGCACACCCGGCCCGCTGGTTTCAGACCCAAGTCAGGGACAATCACAACACAAGGGGGTTTACCCAATGAAACGCATTTTCAGGCGCGGAGTTCTTGCGGGGCTGTTTGCAGGTCTCGCGTTCGGAGCAGCGGCCGCCGCGCAGGCCGCGCCCAAGTTCAACGGCGAAATCAAGGTCGGCATTCTGCACTCGCTGTCCGGCACCATGGCCATCAGCGAAGCGACACTGAAGGACGAAATGCTGATGCTCATCAAGGAGCAGAACGCCAAGGGTGGGCTGCTGGGCAAGAAGATCGTGCCGGTGGTGGTGGACCCGGCATCCAACTGGCCGCTGTTCGCGGAAAAGGCCCGCGAGCTCATCCAGAAGGACCACGTGAAGGCCATTTTCGGCTGCTGGACGTCGGTGTCCCGCAAATCCGTGCTGCCGGTCGTCGAGCAGTACCACGTGCCGCTGTTCTACCCGGTGCAGTGGGAGGGTCAGGAGTCGTCGAAATACGTGTTCTACACCGGCGCCGAACCCAACCAGCAGGCGATTCCGGCGGTCAACTACCTGATGAACCGGCTGCACATCAAGCGCTGGGCGCTGCTGGGCACGGACTATGTCTATCCACGTACGACCAACAAGATCCTGGTGCACTACCTGGAGTCCAGGGGTGTCAAGCGCAGCGACATCATGGTCAACTACACGCCGTTCGGCTACTCCGATTGGCAGGGCATCATCGCCAAGGTGAAGAGGTTTGCCTCGGCGGGTAAGAAGACCGCCATCGTGTCCACGATAAACGGCGACGCCAACGTGCCTTTCTATAAGGAGCTGGCCAACCAGGGCATTACCTCTGACGAGATCCCGGTGATGGCGTTCTCGGTCGGCGAGCAGGAGTTGTCCGGTATCGACACCAAGCCGCTGATCGGCGATCTGGCGGCCTGGAACTATTTCGAGAGCGTCGATACGCCGGCCAACGACAAGTTCATTGCCGAGTGGCACAAGTACATCGGCAACAACAAGCGGGTGACCAACGACCCGATGGAAGCGCATTACATCGGCTTCCATATGTGGGTGAAGGCGGTCGAGAAGGTTGGCACGGCCGACCCGGCCAAGGTCGTCCCGGCCATGATCGGCATCACGGTCCCGAACCTGACCGGCGGTTACTCCGCCATGATGCCCAACCACGCCATCACCAAGCCGGTGCTGATCGGTGAAATCCAGGGCAATGGCCAGTTCTCGGTGGTGTGGCGTACGCCGGGCGAGGTACCCGGCGATATGTGGTCGGACTACATCCCCAGCAGCAAGTACCTGATCTCCGACTGGCGGGCGCCGCTGGACTGCGGCAACTACAACGTCAAGACCCACAAGTGCTCGGGGCAGAGTGCGAAGTAGTTAACTGGTAAAGCACACCAACGCGCGGGCGCCCTGTCGCGGGCGCCCGCGTTCCCCGAACCGGAGCGTCGCACTCGGGTGCGCAGTATCGATCAACGACTCGACCCCGAGGCGGCAGTTCCCCACCACGCTGCATAGGTACCCATGGAACCCATGCCAATTTCAAATTGCTGCTGTCCGGGTGGCTTCTCCGGCCGGACCAGCGGGTGGCTGATGCTCGTACTGGCGGTTGCCGCTGTGGTCTGGTTGCCGGCGGCACAGGCCGGACCGGCTGCCGACACAGCCACCGACGCCCCATTGAAGGCAGCCTTGACAAGACTCAGTCACGCCGGCTTCAACAACAAAACAGCCGCGGTCGACAATCTGGAGCAGGTGGACAGCCCGCGTCGCCTCGTCATTCTGAAGGCCCTCATGCAGGGCAACCTCTGCTATCGCAAGTCTGATCACCGGGTCGTTATCACCAAGGAGCTAAGCGACGGGTTCCAGCTCTACGGCGCCGATACCGGCGAGAAGCTCGGGAAGGTCGGTATGCGGGCGGTCCACACGATCGTCATCAACAACGACATCCGCATCGCGCTGCGCAACAAAATTGCCGTATTGAGCCTGTCCAATCCGAACCCGGACGTTCGTCTGGCCGCAGTGCGGGACATGCTCAATCACATGACGCCGGCCATGGCCAAACGCCTGCGCGGGTACGAAGCCAAGGAAACCGACGGTGCGGTGCGCCGGCTCATGGACATTGCGCTGGCGTTGGTGGACTCCTCCAGCCCTGACAAGACAGCGCGCCTGGCGGCGGTCAAGACGCTGGCTGAAAGCATGGACCCGGCCGCCCAGAACCGCCTCGCCCAGATGCTCCAAAAGGGCGACAACGGCAAGTATCGCGAATCCGACCCCGAGGTACGGGCGGCGGCCAGGGCGGCCTTGCAGTCCATCCGGGACAAGCAACGGTTCTACTCTGTTCTGCAGACCGGCTATTTCGGACTGACCCTGGGCTCGGTGCTGCTGTTGGCCGGCATCGGTCTGGCCATCACCTTCGGCGTCATGGGCGTGATCAACATGGCGCACGGGGAAATGATGATGCTCGGTGCCTACACGACCTACGTGATGCAGCTGATGATGCCCGATGACATCGGCACGTCCATCGTTGTCGCCATTCCGGCTGCATTCCTGGTTTCCGGCCTGGTGGGTGTCCTGATCGAGCGCAGCGTGATCCGTTTTCTCTACGGTCGTCCCCTGGAGACCCTGCTGGCCACCTTCGGTATCAGTCTGATCCTCCAGCAGCTGGTGCGTACCGTGTTCTCGCCGCTCAATCAGGACGTCCAGAGCCCCTCGTGGAT
The DNA here is from genome assembly GCA_035266965.1 of Gammaproteobacteria bacterium. Lineage (GTDB taxonomy): Bacteria > Pseudomonadota > Gammaproteobacteria > DATFLG01 > DATFLG01 > DATFML01. The sequence continues at coordinate 820 of DATFML010000453.1, read as the reverse complement.
GAGCGGTTCGCTGCAGCTCAACAGTGCGCTGTCGCTGACCTACAACCGTCTGTACATCGTGGGCTTCGCGCTGGTGGTATTTCTGGCGCTGCTGCTGGTGCTGAAGAAGACCACCCTCGGCCTGAAGGTCCGTGCGGTGTCCCAGAACCGCTCCATGGCCAAGGCGATGGGAGTGCGCACCGAATGGGTGGACGCCCTGACCTTCGGGCTCGGCTCGGGCATTGCCGGAATTGCGGGCGTGGCCCTCAGCCAGCTCACCAACGTCGGACCCAACCTGGGTCAGCACTACATCATCGACTCGTTCATGGTGGTGGTGTTCGGCGGCGTGGGCAATCTCTGGGGCACCCTGGTCAGTGCGCTGACCCTGGGTGTCGCCGACAAGTTCCTGGAACCGTGGGCAGGGGCCGTGCTGGCGAAGGTCGTGGTGCTGGTGCTGCTCATCCTTTTCATTCAGAAGCGCCCGCGCGGCTTGTTCCCGCAGAAGGGCCGTGTTGCGGAGGGCTGACCCATGGAACGCCGATCTGTCATTGCCGTGCTGGCGGGCGACCGGGGCGGCCAGGCCCTGCTGGGCTCCCTCGCCGTGGTATCGATCGTGGTGGCGTTTCTGAACCTGGCCGTGCCGGCGGGCTCCGCCCTCCATGTCTCCAGCTACACGGTGACTTTGCTGGGCAAATACTTCTGCTACGCGCTGCTGGCGGTGTCCCTGGATCTGGTGTGGGGCTACTGCGGCATTCTCAGTCTCGGTCACGCCGCGTTCTTCGCGCTGGGCGGCTACGCCATGGGTATGTACCTCATGCGCGAAATCGGCACCCGCGGCGTG
>DATFML010000452.1:0-3269 GCA_035266965.1 Gammaproteobacteria bacterium | reverse complement strand
TGGGGTCCCGGGCCAGCTTGGCCACCAGGGGTTCGGCCTGCGCGAGTTTGTCGGTGACCTGCTGGATCTGCGCCGGGTCCAGATAGAGCAGGCCGTTGCGGCGGAAGAACTCACCGCCCCCCGGCTGATAGACGTCCGCGAAATGGGTGTCGTCTTTGTGCAACCGGTCGGTCAGGCGCCGGGCCGCCTGTGCCGCCAGGCCCGGCGTCTCGCCGTGGACCACCACCAGGATGCTGTCCCGAAGCTGGGGGAACGCCTGGTCCAGTTGGGCGTTGACCTGTGTGAAGGGGAGGTTGCGGAACAGCACCTCCGATGTGTTGGTGTTGACCGCAATGTGGGTGAATGCGTAGTAACTGGACGCGGCGGTCAGCACCAGGGCGGCGACGAGCACCGCGCCCGCATACCGGCGTGAGAATTCCACCAGCCACCGCAGTGCGCTCAAATAGCGCCCGCCGGCGCGGCCGAGCACCGTGGGTCTGGAACTATCGGCAGACACTGTGATTTACCGGTTGCGGCCCGGGGAGAACGAGCATTTGAACATCACCGTCCATCCATGCAGAGGCTGGAGTAAGGGTACCCAAGGGTAAATGAACCTCTCTCGTTATTCATAGTCCGGCGACACACAGCCTTGGCGCGGTTATCGCCATGTGTTCTCCATGTGCGGCAACGCACTGACGAAGGTGTCCGAGTGAAGCCGGTTCGGCGACGGACGCTGCGCGCCCGCCGGATCGGGGTACGCCATTCGGTTGACGGCGGTTTTACGGCGCCCACCATCCGCGGGAGGCGTGCTTACGGGGCCTCTCCGTGGCAATGCGTGAGCAGATGATAACCGAGACCAGCGCGCCGTGCGCGCGCCGGCGCTGGTTAACGCCCCGTCGATCCCCTATGCTTGCGCCATGATCCGGCACCCCCACCTGATCAGCACCGTGCTGAAGGACCCGCTCGGCTTTCTATGGCGGGTGGCCGCCGGCTTCAGGCGAAATCAGGGTCTGCTCCTGTCCGGGGCCATCGCCTACTACACCCTGCTGTCCATCGTGCCGCTGTTCATCCTGTTCCTGGTGCTGCTGTCCGGCTTCGTCAACCGTACGGAGTTGTTGTCCAGCACGGCCGCCTATCTGAACCTGTTGGTGCCGGGTCAAACCGACTATCTGATGAAGCAGGTGGAGTTGTTCGTGTCCCACAAGCATGTGATCGGCGTGGTGGGCGTGGGCATGCTGCTGCTGTTCAGCTCCTGGGCCTTCACGGCGCTGGAGAACGCCATGTCGGTGATCTTCTATCATCGGGTGGCCGTACGCCGGCGCCACTTTCTGGTGTCGGCGGTGATCCCCTATCTCTATATTCTGCTGCTCGGTTTCGGGCTGCTGGTGGTCAGCTTCATCAGCGGCGCGCTGCAGGATTTCGGCGGACACACGGTGACGGTGCTGGGCGAGAGCTGGTCGCTGCGCGGGGTATCGGGGGTGCTGTTGTACCTGCTGGGCGTGGTGGGCGAGATACTGTTGCTGACTTCCCTGTATATGGTGATGCCGGTGGGCAGGCTGGCTTTCCGCCATGCGCTGGTGGGGGGCGTGGTGGCGGGACTGCTGTGGGAGGCGACGCGGCATGTGCTGGTCTGGTATTTCTCCACCTTGTCCATGGTGAACGCGCTGTACGGCGCGCTTGGCAGCGCCATTCTGATCCTGATCTCCTTCGAGGCGGCGGCGGTGATCGTGCTGTTGGGCGCGCAGTTGATCGCCGAGTACGAGCGCGGGCTGCCAGGCGACGACGAACCGGGTTTGACCACCTGAAAGCGGCCCGGCGGCCGGCACCGCCAACGGCCTTCCTTCAGTTGGAATCGCCGCTGGCAGGCCAGGCGCTGGCGTCGATGGTTTCCCGATACCCGTGCCAGGTGGCGTGGCCGATCAGCGGCAGCAGCACCGCGAGCCCCAGGAAGGCGGTGGCAAAGCCGACCGCCACCGCCGCCACGATCAGCCCGCCCCACATCGCCATGGGACGCTTGTTGCGCAGCACGGCGTTGATGCTGGTCGCCATCGATGGTATGCCTCTCTTTCGGGCGCCGTCGGCCGAACCGCCTGGCCCGTTCGTGGTCCGGGTCTGTGCGTCGTTTTTACCTGCCCTTTACTATAGACCACCTCCACAGCAGCTCGCGCCCACGCCGGCTGCGCGGGTACCCTGCGCGATGACCTGACACGGAAGCTCGACGGCGTCGGGTCACGACTTGACAGCGGGGCCGGTCCGCGTCACGGTCTTGCCGGCGTCGGCCGGGACTGCGGCGGGCGGTAACAGGGGAGGTGCAGGTTGGAACGACTCCGAGCTCGAATACGGGATATCCCGGATTTTCCGAAGCCGGGTGTGGTGTACCGCGACATCACGCCGCTGGTGCGCGACCCGGCGGCGCTGCGCCTTGCCGTCCACGAACTGGTGCACCCTTTTTTCGGCAGCGCATTGACCGCGGTGGTGGGTATGGAAGCCCGCGGCTTCATTTTCGGCAGTCTGGCGGCGTGGGAGCTGGGGATAGGCTTCGTACCCCTGCGCAAGCCCGGCAAGCTGCCCTACGACGTGCACAGCATCTCCTACGACCTGGAATACGGGGCGGAGAGCCTCGAAGTCCATGTGGACGCGTTGGGGGCGGACGATAATGTGCTGGTGGTCGACGATGTGCTGGCCACCGGCGGCACGGCTGCTGCCAGCTGTGCGCTGATCGAGCGTCTGGGTGCCCGGGTCGCGGCGTGTGCCTTCGTGGTGGAGTTGGATTTCCTCGGGGGCCGCGGCAAGCTCGAGGGACAGACCGTGCACTCGCTGGTGCACTACTGATGCCGGTTCCTCCGGCCGGGGCGCCGCGCTACACTTGCCCGTGTACCTGACTCGGGGACGCGGTGTGAGTCACGAAAGCGCCTGCAACGGAAACGGCGGTCCCGGATGCGTGCTGCCCGCCAAGGCGGACCTCCCGGCAGTGCACACCGTGCGGCTCCAGCCACGCCCGCCGCTCTCCGATTACCGTGCGGCCCTGGCCCTGGCCAACGCCGAAGCCCGGGAGCGCCTTGGCGATGCCATGCTGCTGTCCTGGTACGACCGGGACCGGGACTTCGAGTCGCCCCAGCATGTGAGCGAATGCCATGCGGACAGCGCTGTTCCGGGCTACGTGGATTACGGGGTGAATCACGGTGCCGCTCTGAGGGTGGATATCGAAGAAGGGCGTTTCGTTTTCTTCTATCTGCCCGTCGGGACTTGAACGGTGTCGGCACATGCGCCCGGCTGCGATGCCGGACTAT
>DATFML010000451.1:0-2179 GCA_035266965.1 Gammaproteobacteria bacterium | reverse complement strand
ACCGACGAGAAGTGCGCCCGCGCCGGGGTGGACGCCGTCAAGGCGGATCTGGAAATGCAGGGCATGTAATCGGCCCCGGGTCCTGCCGGGACCGACACCTGAGACAAGGAGCAAGCGATGTATCTGAAGCACAGCTCGAGCGGGGACCTGGTGGAGGTGCTCGATCTGCAGGCACTGTTCGATCCCTTCAAGGCCGAGCTTTCCGGACGGTTCCACGTCGGGGAAGAGCTCCAGGAGCCGGCGACCTTCGCCAAGTCGGCGCTGGTCTTCCCGTCCGGGGAAGCGCTGCCCCGTTGCTGGGTGGACGCCCATTACCGGGACTAGAGCCTGTCAACGATCAGGAGGCGCCGCCGTGCTGCGATGGCCCGGACAGGTTCCTGGTCGTCAGGGCTCCGCCCGGCCACGGGGGGAGCCATGACGACCCGGCGGGCCACGGCCCGCCCCGTCGGCCCTGTCGGAGAACGAGTCGCAACCGAGGTTTCGTGCCGAAAACCGCGTTAATAACGATACAAAACAAACAGATAAAGGCAACATTCCAGCGCCGCCGGCCACGTGTCCGGCGCGCGCCGCCCGCCAGCCCGGCAACCCCCCAATGTGAACCGGTTCGCGGAAATCAGCAGCCGGCCCCGCCAATATTTTGGCTAACGAACCGCGGTCCGTGCCCAAGCCACCCGACCAGACCGCCACTGTTCGTTGAGGAGGGGGGATGTTGCAGAAGCGCCGTTACCGAAAGCCGGATCCATTGCTGCTGCTGGCCATTCTGGTGGGCCTGGCGGTGCTGGCGAGCACTGCCTCCTACGCGGCTGCCGCGCCATCCCGGGACCTTCAACGCAATACCGGGCAAAGTGCCGAGTCCCCATCGAGCTTCACCCACCGGGCCTACCGGGAGCTGGTGCAGGATGGCGTCATGAATGTTGCCGAGATCGGCGCCAAAGGACCGAGAGTAGGATTGGCGCTGCGCCAGCCGCCCAGTGTGCGCCGGGCCCTGGCGGCCGGCGGCGACCCGGGCACGGGACGGGTCCGGCGACGCGAGGCCAGCGTCTATGTGACCTTCGGGACCCGCTGGTAGCGGGCCGGCTTCAGCTTCCGTCGGATTCCGCGATTCGTACCGCCAGCACATCGCAGGGAGCGCCGTGCAGGACGGCGTTGGCTGTCGAGCCCAGCAGCCGCTGAATACCGTGGCGGCCATGGCTGCCTACCACGATCAAGTCGATCTTCTGTTCGGCGGCCACCCTCAGGATCTCCTGTTTGGTGGCGCCCAATTCCACCCGGCAGGGCGCATCGGGCATGCCCAGACCTTCAGCCAGCTCCTGCAGTTTGCGCCGGGCGCTGGCCACCATCTGCTCTTCCAGCTCCACATCCTGCGGCAGCACCAGCTCATTGGCCAGGTCCATGTGCAGAAATTCCACCACGTGAATGAAGCTCAGGCCGGCGTCGAAAGCCCTGGCCAGCTGCACCGCCCGTTCGGCGACCTGGCCGGTTTCGTCGGTGAAGTCCACGGCCAATAGCAGATGTGTGTAGCCGCCCATGTCATCCCCCTTCTGATGATCGCAGTATGTCTCAGCCTCCGCGGGTCGCAAAGCCCTGGTCGCTGACGGCGTTGGCCAGGGCGGCGAATGCTTCCAGACCAAGACGTTCGGGTCTGATGCCGGGGTCCAGGCCCAGTTCCCGGATGGCGGCCTCGTCCAGCATGCTGCGCAGGGCGTTGCGCAGGGTCTTGCGCCGATGGGAAAACGCTTCGCGCACCACGCTGGCGAAACAGGCCTCGTCCGTGACGCGCACCGGATGCCGGAGGTGGGGCACCAGCCTGACGAACGCCGATTCCACGCGCGGCGGCGGGCGGAACGCGCCCCGGCCGATGGTGAAAAGCGGTTGCACCGCGCAGTGGTACTGAATCATCACCGACAGACGGCCGTAGGCCTCCTCGCCGGCGCCTGCGGCCATCCGTTCCACAACCTCCTTTTGCAGCATGAAGTGCATGTCCTGTATGCAGTGGAGCTGTTCGAGCAGGTGGAACAGCAGCGGCGTGGATATGTTGTAGGGCAGGTTTCCCACCACCCGTATGCGCCGGTCCGGTGCGTGGACAAGCGTGCAGAAATCCAGTCGGAGGGCGTCCCCGGTGTGGACGGTCAGCTCACCCAGCTGCGCCCAGCGCCCGCGCAGGGCGGCCGCCAGGTCG
>DATFML010000450.1:0-5003 GCA_035266965.1 Gammaproteobacteria bacterium | reverse complement strand
CTGGCCGAGGCTGTAGGCACTCACCGTGACCAGCGTGGGTACACCGGCGGCGCGGGCCGAGCGCAGGCCGTTTTCCGTATCCTCGAAGGCCAGGCAACGTTCCGGCGCCGCCCCCAGTGCCTCCAGCACATATTCATAGATGTCGGGCGCCGGCTTCTTGGACGGCACCACGCCGCCCGCGCCGATGACCTCGAACCAACCCGGCGCGTGCCGGTCCAGGCTGTGCTCGAGCAGCGCGGTCACATTGTCGGGCGTGGTGGTGGTGGCGATGGCCAGGCGCCGGCCGGCCGCCCTGGCCTCCTGCAGCAGCCGGCGCACCCCCGGCCTCAGTGGTACCTCGCCGGCCGCCACGGTGCTGGTGTAGATGTTGGTCTTGGCCTTGTGCAGCCCGGCGATGAAGTCCTGCAGATCGTCGGGGCGCGGGAAATCGGTGCGGAAGGCATCCAGATAATAGCGTATGCGCTCCTTGCCGCCGGTGACCGCCAACAGCTTGCGGTACAGCTGCGGTGACCATTCCCAATCCAGCCCGGCGGCGGCGAATGCCGCGTTGAAGGACCGGCGGTGCACTTCCTCGGTTTCGGCGAGGGTGCCGTCAACGTCGAACAGCAGGGCGTCGAATTCACTCATGGAACGGGGCACCTTGGTTTGTGTTATCGCCGGGGGCGCCTGCTGCGGCACGCGTCGGCATTCCGATTGATAGGGTGGAGCCATCCAGGGAACCTAGGGGCGGCCGCGGCCTCACTCCGGCATCACCTTACGACCGCAATCCGGCCGGTCTGCCGAGGCCCGGCGCCCGGCGCCCGGCGCGGTCCGATTGTGAGTCCATGGCGGGTGCGACGCAACACCGGACGCCCCGGGGAAAACGCCGGGGGCGGGGCTAAGTCCTGAAAAATCAGCGTGCTGGCCCGGCTGCCCGGCCCAATCCAGAGACTTGACTAGAGACGTCAATGCGCTGAAACTAGGCCGCTTATTCACCAGCCGGCAAGCCCGCTCGACGACGGTTTGCGGCGGCCCCGCCGGTAAAGTGCTGATATACGGAATTTTGCAGGAGAACTGCATGCCTACGACGAAGAAGTCCGCGCAGAAGAAGGCCTCGGCCCCTAAGAAGAAGGCGGCCGCCAAGACCAAGGCCTCCACTGCCAAGAGCACTGCCAAGAAGGCGCCGGCCGAGCGCGCGACCGAGAAGGCGCCAGCGCCGAAAAAGGCCGCACCCAAAAAGACAGCCGCCAAGAGCAAGCAGCCTGCAAAGACCTCGGCCCAGGGTGCCGTGTACGTGGGACCCAACGCCGATATCGCCCCCTACGAGTTGAAGGCGGGCGAAGAGTACATGAACAAGGATCAGGTGGAGCATTTCCGCAAGATTCTGTGGGCGTGGAAACACGACCTGATGGAGGAAGTGGATCGCACCGTGCATCACATGCAGGACGAGGCGGCCAACTTCCCCGACCCCAACGACCGCGCCACCCAGGAATCGGAGTTCAGCATGGAGCTGCGCACCCGGGACCGGGAGCGCAAGCTGATCAAGAAGATCGACGAGGCGCTGGACAAGCTCGACCACGACGAATACGGCTACTGCGATTCCTGCGGCATAGAGATCGGCGTGCGCCGCCTGGAAGCGCGCCCCACCGCGACCTTGTGCATCGACTGCAAGACACTGGACGAGATTCGCGAAAAGCAGATGCGCGGCTGACGGCCGGCGGCGGTACGGGGGCGGCGACCCGCCCCGCCGTCGCCTCCTGCGCACCCCGGCTTTCCGCCGCGCCTGGCCAACACGGCATGGCCATTCCCTCCCCGCCCGACGCACGATCCGAGGCAACCCCGTACCGGGGCCGGTTCGCCCCCTCGCCCACCGGGCCCCTGCATTTCGGTTCGCTGATCGCCGCCGTCGCCAGCTACCTGGACGCCCGCAGCCATGGCGGCCAATGGTACGTACGCATGGAAGACGTGGACCGCCCGCGGGAGATGCCCGGGGCCGCGGACAGCATCCTGCGCAGCCTGGACACGCTGGGTCTGCACTGGGACGGGCCGGTGCTGTACCAGAGCCGGCGTCAGGCCGCTTACGATGCCGCCCTGGAACAGTTGGCCGCGGACGGCGCCATCTACCCCTGCGCCTGTACTCGCCGGGAAATCGCCGACGGCGCGGTGGCCGGACCCAGCGGCGTCATCTACCCGGGCACCTGCCGCAACGGGCTGCCGCCGGGACGCAGGGCCCGTGCGCTGCGGGCACGGGTGCCGGCGCAGCGGATCGGTTTCGAGGACCGCCTGCAGGGCCACTGCAGTCAGCAACTGGCCACCGAAGTCGGCGACTTCGTGGTGCGCCGCGCCGACGGACTGGTCGCCTACCAGCTGGCCGTGGTGGTGGACGACGCCGACCAGCGGATCACCACCGTGGTGCGCGGCAGCGACCTGCTGGATTCCACCCCCCGTCAGATCCATCTGCAGCGTCTGCTCGGCCTGCCCACGCCCGCCTATCTGCATCTGCCCGTGGCCGTGGACACCAACGGCGACAAGCTCAGCAAGCAGACCGGCGCGCCGGGCATCGAGGGACACGAGCCACTCGAGCTGCTGCTGAACACGCTGCACTTCCTGCGACAGGAAGCGCCCGCAACCTTGCTGGAGGGAAACTGCGAAGCATTGTGGCAGTGGGCTATCGCCCATTGGAACCCGCGCCGGATCCCCGCGACCATGACGCTGCCCCATAGTCACGACATCGAGTGATCCCCCCGAGCGACGCCGTAGGCGCACGGCCGGGACGCCCCGGCGGCACTGGCCATATCGGCAGCCGGTTGAGTTAGAATGGCTGAAAACACTCGCTGTCCAGGCACCGCGTCCGGTCGGCGTTTCGAAGAAAACGGAGCTCAGGCCCAGCTGCCCCGGTGCACCCCCGGGACGGTCCGCAACCCACAGGAGAACAGGCGATGTCCGAACACAAGGTCTACGACATTCCCCCGGAGTTCGCTGCCAACGCCCATATCGACGAGGCGCGCTACCGGGAAATGTACGAACGTTCCGTGTCCGATCCTGAAGGGTTCTGGGCCGAGCAGGCCGAACAGTTCCTCACCTGGTCCAAGCCCTGGGACAAGGTCCTGAACTGGGATTTCCACAAGGGCGACATCCGCTGGTTCGAAGGCGGCAAGCTCAACGCGAGCTACAACTGCCTGGACCGCCACCTGGAAAGCCGCGGCGACCAGGTCGCTCTCATCTGGGAGGGCGACGATCCCAGCGTGGACAAGAAGATCACCTATCGCGAGCTGCACGAACAGGTGTGCAGGTTCGCCAACGTGCTCAAGGCCCATGACGTCAACAAGGGCGACCGGGTGTGCATCTACATGCCCATGATCCCCGAAGCGGTGGTGGCCATGCTGTCCTGCGCGCGCATCGGGGCCGTGCATTCGGTGGTGTTCGGTGGCTTCTCGCCGGAGTCCCTCAAGGACCGCATCCTGGACTCCGACTGCCGGGTGGTCATCACGGCCGATGAAGGCGTGCGCGGCGGCCGCAAGATCGGACTGAAGGCAAACACCGACGAAGCACTGCAGTCATGCCCCAACGTACACACCGCCGTGGTGGTACGCCACACCGGGGGGGACGTGGCGTGGACCGACGGTCGCGACGTCTGGTACCACGAGGCCATGCAGGCCCAGTCCAGCGAATGCGAGCCGGAGGAAATGGACGCCGAGGACCCGCTGTTCATCCTGTACACCTCCGGCTCGACCGGTAAACCCAAAGGCGTGCTGCACACCACCGGCGGCTACCTGCTGTATTCGGCCATCACCCACAAGTACGTGTTCGACTACCATGACGGCGACGTGTACTGGTGCACGGCCGATGTGGGCTGGGTCACCGGGCATTCGTACATCGTGTACGGTCCCCTGGCCAACGGCGCCATCTCCCTGGTCTTCGAAGGCGTGCCCAACTACCCGGACGCCTCCCGCTTCTGGCAGGTGGTGGACAAGCATCAGGTGAAATCCTTCTACACGGCACCCACCGCCATCCGTGCCCTGATGCGCGAAGGCGATGCGCCCGTGAAGGGCACCTCCCGCAGCAGCCTGAAGATCCTGGGCACCGTGGGCGAGCCCATCAATCCGGAGGCCTGGGAGTGGTACCACAACGTGGTGGGCGACGGGCGCTGCCCGGTGGTGGACACCTGGTGGCAGACCGAAACCGGCGGCCACATGATCACCCCCCTGCCCGGCGCCACCCGCTTGAAGCCCGGCTCGGCCACCCTGCCCTTCTTCGGCGTGGTGCCGGCGCTGGTGGACAACGAGGGCAACCTGCTGGAAGGACCCGGCTCCGGCAACCTGGTCATCACCCGGCCCTGGCCGGGCCAGATGCGCACCGTCTACGGCGACCATCAGCGCTTCATCGACACCTACTTCAAGACTTACCCGGGCATGTACTTCAGCGGCGACGGCGCGCGCCGGGACGAGGACGGCTATTACTGGATCACCGGCCGGGTGGACGACGTGCTCAATGTGTCCGGTCACCGCCTCGGGACCGCCGAAGTGGAAAGCGCCCTGGTGCTGCACGATGCGGTGGCCGAAGCCGCCGTGGTGGGCTTTCCCCACGACATCAAGGGTCAGGGCATCTATGCCTATGTGACTCTCGTCAAGGGCTTCGAGCCCAGCGATGAGCTGCGCAAGGAACTGGTGGGTCTGGTACGCAAGGAAATCGGACCCATCGCCACCGTCGATGTGGTGCAGTGGGCACCGAGTCTGCCCAAGACCCGCTCCGGCAAGATCATGCGCCGCATTCTGCGCAAGATCGCCGCCAATGAAATCGACAATCTGGGCGACACCTCCACGCTGGCCGATCCCGGCGTCGTCAAGGACCTGATCGAGAACCGCGCCCACCAGTGAGCCAGTCACGCCCGTCGGGCGCGGCCCATGACAAAGGGCGGCGCCCGACGGGCCTTCACGCCGGAGGGAACGGGCGCGCCCGAGACATGAAGTCCATCACCATCGATCAACTGGACGTGCTGCTGGTGGAACCATCCACAACCCAGC
>DATFML010000449.1:0-4973 GCA_035266965.1 Gammaproteobacteria bacterium | reverse complement strand
GCTGCCCTCCGGAGGCAGAGGTCAGAGGTTCGAATCCTCTCGGGCGCGCCATTTGAATCGAAAGGGCCCTGTTCGGGCCCTTTCTTGTTTCTGATGCCCGGTCGGATTTCCGGCCCTGCGCTGCGCTCCGGGCGTTCGACGGGCTGCGAATGTCCACCGGACATTCGGTCCCGCCTCACCCTCTCGGGCGCGCCATTTGAATCGAAAGGGCCCTTGTTCGGGCCCTTTCTTATTTTCGTGCCCGGTCGGATTTCCGGCCCTACGCTGCGCTCCGGGCGTTCGACGGGCTGCGAATGTCCACCGGACCTCTGGATCGCGAGACCTGGCCGGTCCACCTCTTACCGGCACCCCAATCACTTTTACCCCACGCTCACGTCTTGTCGTCCCCACACCACAGATCCGGTCTCCCGGCGAACAGCCAGCGAACAAATGCCGCTCCGGCGGCATATCAGCGTCACCGTTCATTGCGACACCCCTGAATTTCGTGTAGTTATTGGATCAACCCCAATATCACCGCTGCGGCGGCGTTCTTTTCCCGCATCAGCGGCATAAGTCCGAAAAAAGGGACCGAAAAAAGGGACAGATTTATTTTCCAACCATCCACCGTACCGTCAGATTTTTAATTGCGTACAGGAGTGAGCGAGGGACATGGTTATCCAGATCATCAAATTCGAGACCGAACTATCAGAGGAAGAAGTGGTAGCCGTTGCCGAGGAGCGCGTGGATCAGTTTCTGGCACTGCCCGGGCTGATCCAGAAGTACTACATCAAACTCGAGGAGCCGAATCACTACGGTGGCGTCTACATCTGGGATTCCAGGGAGTCGTTGGCCGCTTACCGCGCATCCGATCTGGCTGCCAGCATTCCGAAGGCTTATAAGGTCAAGGGCGCACCGACGATTGAGACTCTGGACACGCTTTTTCAGTTGCGGGACTGATCATTGCCGGACAGCCCGGACGGCCCGGACAGCCCGGACAGCCCGGACAGCCCGGACAGCCACGTCAGACCGGGCCGCAGAATCGACGGCTAGAACGAGAAGAACAACCGGCCCGTCGTCTGACACGCATTCCGGCCAGAGGAGTTGCCCGCACGGGCGCTCGGGTCGATCATAGCCATAAAGAAGCGCCCACGATTCGTTGTGCCGCCCGGGCACGAATCATATAGCGTATGGGGGGAACGACTATGGCCGGCAACGAAGAGCTGCTGAGTTTCGTCAAGGAAGCCATGGGCCGGGGACTGCCCCGCGCGCAGATCGAGGCGGCCCTGCTGAAGGCGGGCTGGGGGAAGGACCAGGTCAGGGGTGCGCTGGATGCGTTCGCCGATATCGAGTTTCCCATTCCGGTACCCAGGCCCCGACCCTATCTGTCCGCCCGGGATGCGTTTCTGTACCTGGTGCTGTTCACGACCCTGTACATCAGCGCCTACAACCTGGGCCACCTGATCTTTCAGTTCATCAACCATGCCTTTCCCTCGCCGACGGCGCCGCGGGCGCTGGCCGCGTACTCAAGGCTTGCCATTCGCTGGTCGGTCTCCGCGCTCATCATCGCTTTCCCCATCTTTCTCTACCTGTCGCGCGTGCTTCATCGGGCGGTGGAGCGCGATCCGGGCAAACGCGGGTCCAAGGTCCGGAAGTGGCTGACCTACGTGACGCTGTTCATCGCGGCGTGCATCCTGATCGGAGACCTCACCACCCTGGTCTACGACGTGCTGGGGGGCGAGCTGACCCTGCGGTTCATCCTGAAGGTGCTGACGGTGGGTGTGATCGCCGGCACCATCTTCGCCTACTACCTATTGGATCTGCGCAAGGATGAATCGGAGGCCGCGGCATGAAGACGTCGGGCACGACGGTTCTGATGGTGGCCATCGTGGGCGTGGTGATCGCGACGATCATCGGCGGGCTGTCTTTGATCGGCTCACCGTCGCAGGAGCGCATGCGGCGTCTGGAAATGCGGCGGGTGGCGGACTTGCGGGGCATCGCAGCGGCGATGGATCGATACTGGACCCGGCATGGCAGCTTGCCGAAATCACTGGATGCACTGGAACGGGAACGGGGCTTTTCCATAGAGCCGACGGACCCCGAGACCAGGCGGCCCTATGAGTACCGGCCGGGCACCCGGGGCGCCTACTCCCTGTGCGCGGATTTCGCGGAGGCGAGCGCCCAGGAGCAGGAAAGCCGGCCGGAGAAGTTCTGGTCCCATGGTGCAGGACGACAGTGTTTCGATCTCCACGCGCGGGATCTCAGGAAGTAGCGCAACCGCGCAGACCGGGACAGGGACAGGTCGAAGGCGGCGGCCGGTATCCGGCGCAATGCCCTTCGGCGATTGCGCCCCCGTCACGCAGTGGGTCCGGTGGGCCCCGTTCACGGAGATAAGACCGCGCAGCGCGAAGGTCGGCTGAATGGATCGGCCGCAGGCATTGGCGCATAATCGGTGCCGGCAGGTACGCGACCGATCGGCACTGCCGGGCCCACATAACAAATGCAGTGAAGCTCTCCACCGTGGTTCGGTGCGCGCAGCGGCAAGAGGTGATTTGAATGATTCCAGGCGTCGTTCTGTTGGTCATCGGGGGGCTGCTGGTCGTTGCCGAAATCAATACCCTGACCTTCTATCTCCTGGCCGTCGCCATCGCCTGCTTTGCGGCCGGCACGGCGTCGATCTACGGGGCCACCCTGGACTACACCTTCGGCATATTGGGGCTGGTGACCTTCATCGCCCTGGCGGTGGCCCATTGGCTGCGGCTTCGCCTGCGCACCCCGGATGCCGACCATGTCTCCCAGGACGATGCGGGCCATCTGGTGACGGTGGAAAGCATCACGCCCGACTGTCTGCGGGTGGTTTACCGGGGCAGCGTCTGGTCGGCGCGCCTGGCGGACGAACGCGCGGCCGATGTCCATCAGGGGGACACGCTGCGCATCGCCCGGCGCGAAGGCAATGTACTGCTGCTGGAACCGCCGGCCCGATAAGGGGCAACGCCATGCCCGTCGTAAGGGGGGCACTGCGCTCAAAGTATCCCGCGATCGGCCGTTGATTCAATGAACAGGACGCAGGCATAGAGGGGGCCGGCGCCGAATTTCCCAGAGCCAGGAGAGTGACCCGATGCCCGTAAGCCTGATCGTCGCCATCATCATAGCCGTCATTGCCGTTGTCATCGTCAGCCGGGGGATGCGGATCGTTCCCCAGCAGCACGCCTGGGTGGTGGAGCGCCTGGGGCGGTTTCACACCGTGCTCCAGCCCGGGCTGAACCTGCTCATTCCCATCATCGACAGGGTCGCCTACAAGTTCGATCTGCGCGAGACGCCCATCGACGTACGCCAGCAGGTGTGTATTACCCGGGACAACACCCAGATCACCATCGACGGCGTGCTGTACCTGCAGATCACCGACGCCAAGGCCGCGGCATACGGCACCACCAATCCCCTTGCCTCGGTGGAGCAGCTGGCGCAGACCATCATGCGATCGGACGTGGGCAAACGCCAGCTCGACGAAGTGCTGTCCTCCCGTGCGGAGCTGAACACCTCCATCGTCACCGAGCTGGACAGTGCGGCGACCAACTGGGGCATCAAGGTGTTGCGCTACGAGATTCAGGACATCACCCCGCCCGAGGATGTCATACGCGCCATGGAGAAGCAGATCACCGCCGAGCGCGAGAAGCGCGCGGTTATCGCCAAGTCGGAAGGCGACAAGCAGCAGGCGATCAACGTGTCCGAAGGCGAGCGCCAGCAGCAGATCAACCGGGCCGAAGGCGAACGTCAGGCCCAGGTGTTGCGGGCCGAGGGCCAGGCGCAGGCCATCCTGAAGGTCGCCGTCGCCACCGCAAAGGCGCTCACCACCATCGGCGCCAGCCTGGGCGAGGAAGGCGCGCACGAGGCCATGACCATGCGGGTGGCCGAGTCGTTCATCGACAAATGGGGCGCCATCGCCAAGGAGTCCAACGTGATGATCGTGCCGGCGGACATGGGCGATCTGTCCAAGACCGTGGGCACCGCCTTCCGCATCGTGGAAGGGGTACGCGGCGCCCATGGGTCGAGCGGCGCCTGAGGGGTGGTGTGGGCCGCGACGGCGCTTGGGAATAGCCGCGTTCGGCGCAATGCCCTTCGGTTATTGCGCCCTTGTACGATGCTGTGAAGAGCCACGGAACCCACGGAAGGGAAAAGGCAAAGGCGCCACGGAAAGCACGGAATAGAGAATTCATTCATTCCGTACGATGGCGACAGTGGTAAGCGAAAGGGTGGAGCCTGTCCGTCCTTATTGTTCCGTCCGTGGATTCCGTGGGTTCCGTGGCTCTTGTGCGTTTCGGTGGTACCCGGCGCAATGCCCTTCAGTTATTGCGCCCTTGTACATCGAAAGACGCGGCACGGGGTCTGCACCCGCATCCCGATTTGAACATTTCCGTGCTTTCCGTGTTTTCCGTGGCGCCTTTGCCTTTGGCTATACCCTTCCGTGGATTCCGTGGGTTCCGTGGCTCTTGAATGCCCTTCGGTTATAGCGCCCTACGGCTGGGGCCGCCTCAATAGCTCATCCGTGCTTCCCGTGGCGCATTGGCTTTGCGCAGGCCGGCGATCAGAAGCCGGATGCCACCGTGGCGGCCGCGACGACACCGGGCGCCTTGCAGACCCTGGCGGGCTGTTCGCCCGTGGTCTCGCAGATCGCCGCGGTGATCACGTTGACCTGGGGATAGACGGCTTTCGCCAGGTCGCTGTTCGGATCAGCGAGCTTTGAGGCGATCTGAAACCAGTCGAAGCTGGAAAACAGGCTGGGGCTGACGGGCGCACCGATCAACAACCAGCGCCCACCGATATAGACGAACGGGATGCCGCCGGTGGTGGAACTGTAGGGCTTGGTGTCGAAGCGGTGGAATATCTTCGCCGCATCGGCCTTGAGTGGCTGCAGCGGATGGCCCTGGCGATCCTTGATCTCGACCGGCATGAACTTGACCCATTTGCTGCGGTAGTGGGCGCGGACGAAGGTCAGGGTC
>DATFML010000448.1:0-2696 GCA_035266965.1 Gammaproteobacteria bacterium | reverse complement strand
CACGTCTCCAACGACGAGAAGATTCCGCTGCTGATCGGCCTGCTCAAGCACATGGATCCCCAGCGCAGTATCGTGTTCGTGAATACCAAGCGGGCCGCCGATCAGGTGTGGTCCTACCTGGAAGGCAACGGCTTCAAGGCGGCCGTGCTGTCAGGGGACGTTCCCCAGCGCACCCGCCAGTCCCTGCTGCAGCGTTTCCAGAGCGGCGAGTTGCCGGTGCTGGTGGCCACCGACGTGGCGGCCCGGGGCCTGCATATCCCCGAAGTCAGCCATGTGTTCAATTTCGATCTGCCCCAGGATGCCGAGGATTACGTGCACCGGATCGGACGTACCGCCCGTCTGGGGGCCGAAGGCGACGCCATCAGCTTTGCCTGCGAAACCTACGTGTATTCCCTGCCGGATATCGAAGCCTATATCGGCGACAAGATCCCGGTGGAACCCGTGGACGAGCAGCTGCTGGCCAAGCTCGAGCCGCCGGTGCGCCGGCCGCGCCGGGAGCGCTCCGGGCCCGGCAAGGGGCGCGGGCGCGGCGGCGGTCGATCCGACGGCGGCAGGTCGCGGCCCCGTAAGAAAACCCGTTCCTAAGGACCTGTCCGAGTCATCCGCGCGTAGCGCGGTGGGTGGTGTTTGCAGGGCAGATTTTCGATCGTTCCAGGAGCGTAATAAACAGAAAGTGATCGCAAGGACCGAAGATCTGCACCGTTAAGGACGCCGCCGTAGCCACATGATTGTCCGCAGAGCCTCCTGAGGTCCGCGGCGTGGTCGATCCGGCAACGGGCTTTCTGATAAGCTTGCCGCCGCATGCCGGCAAGCCACCCCGGCCGGTCGACGGATGAACAGCACCGTGTTAGCACGAGAAAACCTGATGCAGCTGCTCCAGGGACGGGGTGTCGAACGCTTCGCCGGCGCAGTGAACCTGCTGTTGGTGCTGTGGGCGGCCTTTCTGCTGGCGCAGCTTACCTGGCGGGTGTTTCCCGCCCCGGCCACCCCCGAGCCCCGGACCCGGCTGCAGGCCGCGGTCAGCGCCGGTGTCAAGACCACCCAGGCGGCACCCATCGCCGAGTGGCACCTGTTCGGCACCGCGGCGCACAACACGCCCACTGCGAACCAGCCCATCAACGCCCCGGAGACCCATCTCAATCTGGTGCTGCGCGGTGTGTTATCCTCCAGCGATGTTGCCCATGCCCGGGCGATCATCGCCGATCCCCACGGTAACGAAAACTACTATGCCGTGGGTGCCGATCTGCCCGGCGGTGCGGAACTGATCCGCATCTATCCCGATCGCGTGATTCTCCGGCGCAGCGGCCGCTACGAGACCCTGAAACTGCCCAAGGACGAGGTGAGCGGCGCCGCCGGCTCGAACCGCTCGGGCAACGCCGGGGCAAGCGGCAACCGGGCTGCCGGGCAGCTGCTGAAACACTACCGCAATGCGCTCGCCCGCAACCCCGGCGAACTGCTGCAGCTGGCGCGTCCGCAGGCGGTGATCGAACATGGCCGCTTTGTCGGTTTTCGGCTGCACCCGGGAGAGCGGCCGGCGCTGCTGGGCCGGCTCGGGCTGCACAACGGCGACATCGTCACCGCCATCAACGGTGTGCGGTTGAACAGTCCCGGCAAGGGCATCAAGGCGCTGCAGGACCTGAAAAATGCCAAGTCGGTGAATCTGACGGTCCGGCGTGGCGGACGGCAGATCCATCTGGCTTTCCAGATACCATAGGGCCTGTTGGCACGACAGGGATCAGCGCCGACCCGTATCGTGCTCACAGAACCCGGAACGACACCGCTGCAACCATGACACACGATGCTGGAGGATCGATGGAGGGCTTCGGGGGTACGAGGCGCCGGTCGGCGGCGCCGCTGACGGCAACGGCCCGCTGGTGGTGGCTTCCCGGGCTGCTGCTGTGTTTCGCCGCGCTGCTGTGGGTCAGACCGGCGGCGGCGGAGAGTGTGACGCTGAACCTCAAGGATGCCGATATCGGCGCCCTGATCGGAACGGTGTCCCAGATCACCGGCAAGAACTTCGTTGTCGATCCGCGCGTGAAGGGAAAAGTGACGGTGATCTCGTCCCATGCCATGAGCAGCGACGAGGTCTATCAGGTCTTTCTTTCCATCCTGCAGGTCCACGGCTTCGCCGCGGTGCCCAGCGGCAAGGTGATCAAGATCGTCCCCGACATCAATGCCAAGCAGGATGCCATCCCCACGGCCACCGCCAGGCATCCGGGCAAGGGCGACCAAATGGTCACCCGCGTGGTGCAGGTGAGCAACGTGTCCGCCGCCCAGCTGGTACCCATCCTGCGCCCGCTGGTTCCCCAGCAGGGTCATCTGGCCGCCTACCCGGCCAGCAACGTGCTCATCATTTCCGATCGGGCCGACAATGTGGAGCGGCTGGTCAAGATCATCCACTCCATCGATTCGGTCAAGGACAACGAGATCGACGTGGTGCCCCTCAAGCACGCCTCGGCCACCGACGTCGCCCATATCCTGACCTCGCTGGCCCACAGCGAGGCCTCGCGGGGTAAGACTCCCGGCGGCGCCGGCCCCACGATCATTGCCGATGAGCGCACCAACAGCGTGCTGATCGGTGGGGACAGGGCCGAGCGGCTGCGGCTGCGGGCCATCGTCGAGGAGCTGGATTCGCCCCAGGCCCAGGGCGGCACCACCCATGTGATCCATCTCAAGTACGCCAAGGCCAAGGACCT
>DATFML010000447.1:0-6183 GCA_035266965.1 Gammaproteobacteria bacterium | reverse complement strand
ACGTGGATCACCGGCCTCCCGGACTCCCGCCACGCTGCCAGCAGGCGGCCGATGGTTTCCTCCACACGCGGATTGTTGCGCTTGCCCGGGCGGGATCATCCATGGTCTGCTGCAGGTCGATGACCATCAGGGCGGCGTCGTCACGGAGCGTTACAGGCGGTTCACATGTCGACAACTGTTGGCGCTTGTTGACCGTGGTGTTGGCAACTGCCAACGGCAAGGGCCGCTGGGTCGACAACGTCTTCCTTGAGCGGCTGTGGCGCAGCCTCAAGTACGAGGAGGTCTATCTCAAGGCCTACAAGACTCTCTTGCAGGCCAGGGCCGGCATCTCGTGGTAGATGGACTTCTTCAACGCCCGGCGGCGACACCAGTCGCTGGCGCGAACAATACCCGATGCGGTGCACTATGAATCCCCCGGCCAACGGAGGGCCGCCTAACCGGAAGTACCCTTATCGCCCTGTCCAACTGCCGGGGCCCATTTCCGCTTTGAGAGGTAAATAGTGAGTACCACCTATCTGGATCTCATCAACCGCGGCGCGCGTCATTATCCGGAGCGTACCGCCATCGCCTTCGGCGAGCAGTCGATGACGTTTGCCGAGGTCGATCGTCTGAGCGCCCAACTAGCCAACGCACTGCATTCACTGGGCGCGGGGCAGGGGGCCCGGGTCGCGCTGCTGCTGAGCAATGGGCTCTACAGCGTGCCGGTGGATTTCGCCTGTGTGCGGGCCGGCATCAACCGGGTGCCGTTGAACGCGCGCTTGTCTGTGCCGGAGCACGTCAGGATGCTGCAAGAGACGGATTGCGCCGTTCTGGTTTTCGGTGCCGACCTGCGGGACCGCGCCGAGGAACTCCGGGCCGCGCTGCCGGGATTGGTGTGCCACGGCCTGGGCGCCACCGTCGGGGGCGGCCGGGATCTGCTGGCCGAGCTGGCCGGGCAGGACGTGCACCCGCCCCAAATCGAGGTCGCGCCCGAGGACGTGGTATTGACGCTGTTCACCTCCGGTACTACCGGCACCCTCAAGGCGGCCCAGCACACTCAGGCTTCCTACGCGGGTATCTGCAGGAACGTGCTTTTGAATCTGATGGATGTGCAGCAGGACGACGCCATGCTCCACGCGGCTTCGCTGATCCACGCCAGCGGCGTGTTCGTGCTGCCGTTCTGGCTGCGCGGCGCGCGCACGGTGATCATGCCGGCGTTCGCGCCGGGGGCCTTCCTCGAACGGATCGAACGCGAGCGCATTACGGCGGTGAACATGGTCCCGACGATGCTGCAGATGCTGCTCGGGCACCCGAATTTCGAGCGGACCGATGTCTCGTCCCTTCGCCAAGTGATCTACGGCGCCTCGCCCATGCCGCGGCCGGTGATCGAGCAGGCGATGGCGCTGTGGGGGCGAGAGCGGTTCTGGCAGTACTACGGCCAGACGGAATGCCCGCTGACCATCGCGGTGTTGCGGCCCGAGGACCATGAGGACGCGCTATTCGGGGCCTGCGGCAAACCGTCGGTGGATGTGGAGATTCGCCTGGTGGATGACCAGGGCAACGACGTGCCTGCCGGCGAGCCGGGCGAGATCGCCGTGCGGGGGCCGTCGATGATGGCGGGTTATTTCAATGCCCCGGAGCTCAACGCCGAGATGTTCCTGGAGGACGGCTGGCTACGGACCCGGGATGTGGCCCGGTTTGACGAAAGGGGGTTCCTGCATCTCAAGGATCGGACCTCGGACATGATCATCACCGGCGGTTACAACGTGTATCCGCGCGAGATCGAGGATGTGATCGCGGCGTACCCGGCGGTTGCGGAATGCGCTGTGGTCGGGGTGAAGGATCCGAAGTGGCTGGAAGCTGTCACCGCGGCGGTGGTTCTGAAGCCGGGACAGGGAGTGACGGAGGACGAACTGATCGCATTCGTCGCCGAGCGGGTGGCGTCCTACAAGAAGCCCCGCCGGGTGGTGTTCGTCGATGCCGTTCCCAAGACCGCCGTTGGAAAATTGAACCGGCGGGTGCTGAGGGAACAGCTGAATTCCGAATGAGGGGCCGGCGCACCATTCACTCCAGCGTCACTGCAACTGTCCGCGCCGCGTGCAGAAGCAGTCAGAGGCCAACCGAGACCGGCCGCGGCCAGTGGCCGCGGCCGGTCCGCTGGTCCAGGAAGACGATCCCGCGCTTATCCGGTACGGCTTTGATTTCGGGCTGTGGATGCGGCGGATCGTGCGCGATCTGATCCGGGAGCGCTTCGGGATCGGGGTGAGCATCACCACGGTGGGCACGATCCTGGCCGAGCGAAACCTGACGCCACAGAAGCTGCCGCAGCGGGCCTATCAGAGGAGCCCGGAGGCGATTGCGCGGTGGTAGCGGGAGATCTACCTTCCCGGGGCGTATTTCAGCGTACCGTAGAGTAGAGAAATCAATTAGCTATAGTGCAACAATGCGCTCGAGTACGCCCCTTGTTCCCCAAAATATTCCCCACGAGTTCCCCGGTCGCGGATTCCGGTCCCACCCCGACGCTGGGAACAATGCGTCGCTCTAATGCGTGTCAGGCGAACGCGCACGGCGCCGGCGACGGGTTCGTTTGCACCTGACAGGGCGTCAGCACCAGCGCCGGGAGGAGGAACATGACGAAGGGGATTGCTGCAAGTATCGTGTTGCTCGCCACGTTTGCGCTTGCCGGCTGCAACTCCGGCGGCACCGGCGGGACCGGGACAATGAGTGTGGCCGTCACCGACGCGCCGGTGGACAGCGCCAGCAGCGTCGTCATCCAGTTCAGTAGCATCGAGATCAAGCCTGCCAGTGGCGCGGCGCAGACCTTCACGCTGTCGAAACCGCAGCAGATCGACCTCATGCAGTACCAGGACGGGAAGAGCCTGCCGCTGTTTCAGGACCGACAGGTCGCAGCGGGCCACTACGAGTGGATGCGGCTCGGCGTGGACTGCGAATCGGTGAGCGCGCCTTCCGGCAACGCGGATCCCTGTTACCTGAAGAATGCCACTGGCACCTTTCCCCTGCGCATCCCGAGTGGAGCACAGACGGGCCTGAAGCTGGTCAAGGGCTTCGACGTGCCGGTCGGCGGCACAGCCAGCTTCACGGTGGACTTCCAGCTCCACAAGTCTGTCGTGGCGCCGCAGAACGGCAGTACCTACTTTTCCCTCAAGCCGGTCCTGCGCATCGTCGACAATTCCCGGGCCGGCGCGATTTCAGGCACTGTCGGCACGAGCTTGAACCCTGGCGGCTCGGGCTGCACACCCGCCGTCTACGTCTACAGCGGCTCGAATGTGGCCCCGACGGACTTGGGTGGCAGCGGCTCGACCCAGCCCCTGCTCGTGGCGCCGGTCAAGCTGGACAGTCAGTCGGGAAAGTACAGATACAAGGCCGCTTTCCTGTCGGCCGGCGACTACACGGTGGCGTTCACCTGCGATGCGGCCCAGGACAATCCGGACCAGGCGGACCCCGGAGTGAGCTTCTCGTCGCCGGACAACGCGACGGTAACGGCAAATCGAACAACCAAACTGAGCTTCCCGTAGTGGGGTCCGCCGCCGGGGTCGAGGCGGGCAGGACGGGTGCGGGTCACCCCGGCTGCGTCCGGTGCGGCGCGCGGCGCTTGGAAATGCCAGCCGGCGCCTTGTGACCAGCTGGTGCAGCCACGCATTCGTCCGGATCCGTTGCCCCGCCGACGAGGCGCTCATCGAGCCAGAACCGGCCCGGTCGGTACTCGATGGAGAACCCAAGATGCCGGCCGGTGCGCGCCTGCAGGCGCAACAGCGCCTGCGCGGTGGGCCCCGACCACTCGTGGTGGAACGTCGTTGCCGGTCCGCCCGCGCCTCGACGCGCGGATGGCTGATGCCTGCTCCAGCGCCTGGCCGGGAAGCCATTACGGGATGGTCACTCGACCGCACGGTGTCACTGAGTTACCCCTCGGATAAGCGAAAACGGGGCACCTCTTCCTACCGGAGAAGAATGCACACGCATTGCGAGATCTGGTGAACAACGAGTTCAAGCACATCCCACGGGGAACCGCAGGAAGCCCACAAAGCGAGCTTCAGATAACCTACAACGCCCTTCGGGTTGCCGAACTGGCAAAGGACGAAGCGGTACCGCGCGCCAAGTCCTTCGCGGAGGCAGTGACGATGGTGCGGGAGTCCTCCCCCGGCTTCGAACCCGAACTCCTCGATCCGGGCGACTTCCGATGGACTGGGTGATCCCAGTACAGGCCGACTGAAGCCCGTTCGGCGGTGCAGGTGACCGCTGCCTTTGGGCGATCGACAACCGCGTTCCACCAGCTATTCCACTGTATACCATGCGGGAGGACGCGGAGTGGCCATCGGCTTCAGAACGCGTAGGCGAGCCCCAGCGAGAAGCCGAGCCGTCGAGTGCTACTTTCCGGTTCCACGACATGCACGTTCGGATCGTTAGTCGCGACGCTAGGGGAAGCGCCGTAGGTGAACCGTGTCCAGGAAAGCTCGCCGCGCAGGTGCCAGGGACCCGTGAAAGCGCGGTCCACCCCTATAGAGGCGCCGTAGTACGCGGCGGCTCCGAGGGGGGCCCGGAAGTAGAACAGCGGGCCGTTGCCGGAGATCTGTGCATCGACCGTTCTTCCGCCATCCAGGTCCAGAACCAAGCGCCAGGCCAGGCCCGAGCGGTAACGCAGCTGCGCCCCGACACCGCGATACCAATGCGCGTAACTCTCATGCGTGTATAGAGGCGTTCCCGCCCCGATCTGGCGATCCCAGGCGTGCCAGCCACCTTCGAGGAACGGGACCACGGCCAGATCAGTCGCGATATTCACCACGCAACCCAAACGTGCGCGGGCATCGTCCATCCGGTTCTGCGTGGTGGTGGCGACGTCCACGAGGGCCTGAGTGTGCCCGTCGTAGATGGTGTCGCCCTCAGCGTAGTCGTAGCGGACCTGGACCCACAACGGTACGGCCCGCGGTGTGAAGGCAAACGCGAGGCGCAGCAGAGGCAGGGTGCCGGATTCCGTGTCTAGCGGATTCGGAAGCGTCGATGCATTCGGAAGGCCGGACGGGTACTCGGCGTAGTGCTGGTCCAGAGCACCCCCACTGAGGGAGACCCGGAATGGTCGGCTGCCTGCCAACCGCGGGCGGGCGGAGGCCGAGCCCCAGCCACACACGAGCGCGAGAGCGATCAGCGCGGCAAGGGTCCGGGGCCCAACCGTTGGGTGGCGGCGCCCCGGACCCTGAAGTGCCGACGCGTCACCCGAACAGGGACGACCACGAAACGGTGGTCGTATCATCCGGCGCTCGTTATGCCCCGTTCCCCTGCTCGCCGTCGATAGCCCCTTTCCTTGGTCGATCTGCCTCACCCGATTGGCCCAACCTCAATCGCCAGGTGCATGGACGCTGGGATCCGCCGGTAGGCTGATATAGGACGGGTGCCCCGGATCGTGGAATAGCGTCTGGCGGGCGATCCGCATCTCGCTGGTGTCGTTGTTGTTGAGCCCCGTGTTCAGGTTGCGTGCGAAGTGCGGGAAGTTTGACGAGGAGATCTCCACCCGGATCCGGTGCCCGGCCCGGAATATCGTCGCCGTGTTCCCGAGCTCCAGCGTGTAGTGGTATGGCTTGTGCGGGACGATCAACGCCGGCGGCGACTGGGAGCCGTGCCGGTAGCGGGCCCGCACGATGCGATCCAGCACGTTGTGTGTCAGCCCGTCCGGATGCACGTCCACCAGCTTGACCGTGAAGTCGGTGTCCCGGGCGGAGCTGGCCGCCCAGAAGGCCGCGTTCACGATCCCGATCACCGCCACATCATGCTCCAGCGGTGCGCTGGTGTAAACGAGGACGTCGCTGCGCTCTTCCACGGTGTTCTGGTTCTGCGCCCCGGCCGGCAGCAGCGCGGTGTCACAGCACATGTTTCCGCCCGTGGTTGGTACCGGGTCGCTCGGATCGTAGGTGAAATGGTCGACCGCCTCAGTCGGGCCCTGGCGAGGAACTTCCTGACCTTCTCCCGGATGCTCGGAGGTCGAGAGCCGGCCGTCCCCGAAGCGGGTGTTGGCGTGGCCGTCGCTGTGCAGGTAATAGCGCACCGTATGCGTGCCTGGCAGGGGGTAGCTGCTTCCGGTGATCCAGAATCCGCTGCCCTTGTTCCCGCTGTTCGGCGGCACCAGCACGTACAGGTGGACCCGGGGGCTGTCCTGGTAGCCGTTGTCCACGCCCTTGAGGTAGTGCGCGAAGA
>DATFML010000446.1:0-4946 GCA_035266965.1 Gammaproteobacteria bacterium | reverse complement strand
CTGAACAAGGACGCCGTCGGCAACTGGCTCAAACAGAGGGAACAGCTGTGGGACTCCCTGACCGATGAAGGCTTCGAGCCGATTCCGGTCAATGCAGGCCGATTGGATCCCTTCGATACCGACGCCATCAATGCGTCCCTGATCCCCGCGGGCCTGGTGTACAGCGGCGGGCTGGGACGCAATGCAAAACCCCACTTCCTGCTGGGCCGCCTGGAACGCCACGAGCAATACGACGGCTTCACGGTGTATGTATCGGCCGAAGAATACGCCCGTGATCTGTCCGCACCGCCGGCCATGACCCTGGGTAACAACGTCTTCATACGGCGCGACTCGCTGCGGCGCCTGTTGTGGGAGAAGAGCGAAGAGTGGCGCTGGGCCAAACACGACAACGCCATGGGAAGGGCCCTGCAATGCTACGGCTTCGACGCCGATCCGCTGGACGCTCTGGAGCGCATGACGGATCGGGAAATCGAGGCCGTCCTGCTGCACGAGATCGGTGAGGTGCTGGCGGGACAGTTGCTGGGCGAGGAATGGAACGAAATGCTGGCCGTGTTGCCCCGTTCGCGCGCCGAGATCGCCGCCCGCGCCGTCCGCGACCACCTGGCCGATGCCCTCTCGACGCTGCCCGCTCTGCTGGACGAAGGTGACGAGGCTTGTGTGCACTTTTATTTCGGCAACCTCAGCAGCATGCGCAAACTGATCTTCCCGCGCCTGACCGCCGCCTACGAGCAGTGGCGTGAAAACGCCGACACCGGCGCACTGCGCGAGCTGATTCCCGAGTCCAGGGAGCACTGGCTGGCGCTGGCACGTCGCATGGTGGATGCCTACCGCGCCCACGGGAAAGACTGCCTACCCCATGTGGACAGCTTGATCGACGCCGGACATCTGTAACAGAATCGTTCCCTCGAATCCCCAACGCCCGAGTGAGCGTCATGCAGGCTGCCCTGCCGAGAACACCTCTGAGCACCATCCGCGAAGTAGCGCCCAACAGCTTCATTTTCGAGAAACACGGCGCCTTGCCACCCCAGTTGTGCCGGGAAATGATCAACCGGTTCGAGGCGCGCACCGACGAGCAATACGAAGGGCGCATCGGACAGACCGCTCAGAAGGATCAGAGCATCAAGCGCTCCACGGACCTGGTGGTCAGCGGTAAACCCCATTGGAAGGACGTCGATCGCGCCCTGTTCCAGTCGGTCGCCCTGGCGCTTCGCGAGTTCCGCGAAGCGTTTCCCTACTTCAAGGGTCCCTTCAAGGACATGGGCTATGCCATCCAGCGCACCCGGCCCGGTGAGCACTACCACTGGCACATCGACGGCGGCAGCCATGAGTTCAGCCAACGCCAGTTGGTCGCCGTCTGGTACCTGAACGACGTACCGGGCCCCGGCGGCGAAACCGAATTTCTGTTCCAGGACGTGCGCATTCGGCCCGAAGAAGGCAAGCTGCTGCTGTTCCCGCCTTTCTGGACCCATGAGCATCGCGGCGTCACCCTGCAGGCCGGCGTGAAGTACATCGCCACCACCTGGGTCGTGTTTGCCTGAGGCCGGCGGCTCCGCCCCCTCGGGGCCGCAATCTCCGTGACCACTGCAACGGGACCCGCATCGAGCGCCGTGCGTGTAAGGGAACCCGCCGACGCAATCGAGCTTGAACGCTACTACGAGCTGCGTTGGCGGCTGCTGCGCGCGCCCTGGGACCAGCCGAGGGGCTCGGAACGGGATGGGCGGGAGGACGGCGCCTTCCATCTGATGGCATGCACGCCGGCAGACGAAGCCGTCGCGGTGGGGCGCCTGCATTTCAATGACGCAAGCCAGGCCCAGGTGCGCTACATGGCGGTTGAGCCGCACTTCCGCGGCCAGGGGATCGGAGCCCTTCTGCTCCGGGAGTTGGAAGCGCAAGCCCGACGCAAGGGGGCCGGGCAAGTGGTACTCGATGCCAGGGAAACCGCTGTGGGCTTCTACGAACGCTGCGGCTACCGGGCCACCCGGCCGGCCCATACGCTGTTCGGGTCGATCCGGCACTGGCACATGGAAAAGCCGCTGTCCGGCGCCCCTGCCGATGATCCTGTCAGGAGCTGAACACCGATGTCGGAATCACAGATACTGTTGTCGATCGTCGAGCTGGGCGGCTATCCGGACTTCAGCCCGCTTTATCGACGTGCGGGCTTTGAGGTGGAACGGGTGACCTCCATGCGCAAAGCGCTGTCCGCGCTGCCGTCCCTGCGCCCGGCCGTGGTGGTGTCGGAGTTCGTGTACAGCCCCATGTACAGCACCCGCGTCAGCAATCTGGAATCGCTGTTCGCCGGACTGCAGCGCAGCGCCCCGGAGGCTCGGCTTATCGTTTTTTTCGACCAGGAAAACGTGCAGCACCTGGACAGCCTGCGCTCCCAGTTCCCCATCTTCGAGACGTTGCCCTTCCCGGTATCCGAGGACGCTTTGCGGCAGGCGCTGGAGCGCGCCGGCGGCTGAGAGGCGGTGTCAGGAGGAAGCGGCGACCAACTCGTGCTCCATCATGTCGCCGTCGGTGGCGAGACGCACTTCGGTCACGCCGGCCATGCGGGTGAGGATATAGCCTGCGGCAAGGGCCAGCATCTGCTGATTCTCCGTGTGCAGAGCGGTCAACAGCTTGTCGGCGACAATCTGGCAGCGCTGCTCCACGTCCGGCTTTTCCACCCAGGTGCGGCTCATCTGCCAGCCCCTGTCCATGTCCTGGTCCAACACGCTGAAGAACTCCTCGCCTTCATCCAGCACCACCTGCGGCACCTGGACCGGGTAGGTCTGTCCTTCCAGAATCACGTTGAGTATCATCACGATCGTTTTCTCCCTCAGCGGCAGCGGCCAACGCCGACCGATGCCTTTCGATGCCCCCAAGCCCCAGGAGACCTGTCGCCATGCTAGTGCACGTGCCCGCGGTGTTGGATCAATCCCAGTTGGCGATGGTTTGGGAACTGCTGTCGGGGGCCCGCTACGAAGACGGCAAGGCATCCGCCGGTCTGGCCGCAAAGCGCGTGAAGCACAACCAGGAACTGGCGGTCAGCGATGAGCGCATGAGCGCCCTCAACCGCATCGTCATGGGGCGTCTGGTTTCCAACCCGACCTACCTCAATGCGGCACTGCCCCATCGGGTCGCAGCGCCCTTCTATGCGCGCTACGCGCCGGGCATGTCCTATGGCGACCACGTGGACGATCCGGTGATGGGAAGCGGCGACCGCTATCGCTCCGATATCTCGATCACGGTGTTTCTCAGCCCCTTGGATTCTTACGATGGCGGCGAACTGGTCATCCAGACCGCCTTTGGCGAGCGCCGTGTGAAGCTGCCGGCCGGAGACGCGATCCTGTACCCGTCGTCGAGCGTGCATCACGTGGCGGAAGTGACGCGGGGCGAGCGGCTGGTGGCGGTAACCTGGGTGCAGAGCCTGGTGCGCGATCCGGCCCGCCGGGAACTGCTGTACGACCTCAGCCTCGCGCGGGACAAACTGCTGGAGAACCACCCGGAAGCCGACGAGACCCGCCGGGTCCATTCGGCCTACGTCAACCTGGTCCGCATGTGGGCGGAGCTCTGAGACTCCGACCCACCGTACGGACCAGGGCTTCAACGCGGATTCAGGCGTGCGAGCCCTTCTCCTCGTGGGCCAGCTCGACAACCTTCATGGCCAGGTCGCGGTACTTCTGGCGAAAACCATTGAGGGTATGGTCGGTCGAGGGCGCGTAGTAATCGGCCGGGTCCAGGCCGTTCGCATGCTCGTACTCGACGAACTGCTTCTGCAACTCCAGCATCTGCTTGATCAGTTCCTGCTTTTCGCTCATCGTCTCGCCTCCTGATACTGACACTTCATAACGGTGTTAGGAGCCTGTCCGACCCATCATGTCGCTACGCGCAGATCACTCGGACAACCTGCTGGGGAAAACGCGCTGCGCGCACTTTAGCCCGCATTACCGGCTTGCGGCCATATCCCCATTGGGCAGGCTGCTCAGTAGCCGCCCTTGCGCATGCTCTCGGGCAGGCCCGCGATACGGCCGGCCTGTTTGCTGGGATTGCCGGGGAAAAGGTCGAACAGGGTCTTGGAAGTGACCTTCTCGTCGGGCCAGGCTTCCTGCATGTCCTTGACCATGGTGCGGTTGTTGGGCTGATTCGAGTTGTTGTTGAAGTACTCGTCCCGCAGGTAGCTGATCAGATCCCAGTGCTTGTCGGTGAGCTCAAGCCCCTCCGCCGCCGCCATTGCCCGGGCGACCTCTTCGTTCCAGTCGTCCTGGTTCACCAGAAAACCCGTTTCCGTGGTTGCGATGGCCTTGCCTCCTACTTCAACCGTCATATTACTTTCTCCATTTATGTAATTGATAGTTAGAGAAACATGCCAGCACCTCAAAGGGGGCCGGCTACCCAAATTCAGTCACTGTCGTCCAAGGCCTGTATCGGCGCGATCCCCTTATGGGGCAGGAACAGCCCACAGCCTGTCTTGCGGCCGCCGCCCAGTCCCTGTTGCTGCAGCAGCACGGCCCGTTCCGGCTCCAGCTCCGCCACCATCACGCTGCGGGTCTGTACGCCCGTCCTGCCCAGTGCCAGGGTGTGCTCCTTGCCGCACAACACCTTGCGGACCGTGATGCCCAGCGCTTTGAGCTCCTGTGCCGTGCGGCTCAAAAAGGCCATCTCGTCCTCACCGTCCTCGACGATGACGTAGCGGGCGAACAGCGTCGGCAGATCGCTCAGCTTGCGCACGCTGGAGCGGCCCACCGTCAGCGGGTAACCGCCGATGTCCAGATCCCGCCCCACCAGCCCTTCCGCGTCGGCGACCCGCTCCCTGGGCAGACGCAGCATCATACGGGTGCGGCGAGACAGATAGAGCAGCTCGCTGGCGGGGTCCTCGGGGCGGTACCAGCCGTTGCCGGACTCGGCGCCATGAATGAGGTGCACGCCGGCGAGCTCTTCATCGCCCAACCACGGCAGTGCGGCAT
>DATFML010000445.1:0-2231 GCA_035266965.1 Gammaproteobacteria bacterium | reverse complement strand
GCCCTTCGGGTTGGGGCTGAGAATCCACCACTCGGCGTTGCTCGTCACTCATTTGGAATGACCAAACCTCGCTCCTCGCGCCTTGATTGGCGGATTCTCAGCCACAACAGCGATGATCCCTATCGTGTTAACAGGCCCTAGGGCAGCTGCGGTTTTCCGTAGTAATATCCCTGCCCCCAGTCCACGCCCAGAGACTGCAATGCAGCGGCAGTGTCGGCATCCTCGATACCTTCCGCTATGGTCTTGATCTGCAGCCGCCTGGCGACTTCCGTGATGCCCTGCACAATGGCTGCCGCTCGACGGTCGGCGCACACCTGCCGCGCCAGTTGTTGCTCTATCTTCAGGAACGACACGGGCAATTCCAGCAGATAGAGAAACGACGAGTAGCCGCTCCCGAAATCGTCAAGGGCAATCTGAAACCCCAGGCTCCGCAGCTTGTCGAGGTTGCAGTGGGCGGCCTCGGGATCGGACATCAACGCCCGTTCGGTCACTTCGATGACGAACCGCTTGTGGACCGACGCCGCCCTGGCGTCGGACCCGCAGTGTCGGGCGGCGCGTTCCAGAATGGTGTCCACCAGGTCGGCACGACAGAGTAACGCGGAAGAGGCGTTGACGAAATGCAGGCGTGCGGGGCGCCCGTCCTCCGTGCCGGTCCGTTCCCGTGCACACCGCACCATGGCCTGCTCCATGACGGCCTGGTCGATTCGGTGAATCAGGTACAGGCGGGTGGCCGACTCAATGAAGGTTCCAGCCTCGGCTACACTGTCATCGGGCAGCACCAGGCGAGCCAGGGCTTCGTCGGCCACGGGCCGACCGTCGGCCAACGAAACGATAGGCTGGTAGGCGGCCCGTACCCGCCTGTCCTCCAGCGCCTCCTCGATGCGCGCACCGATCAGGAAGATACCGGGCGAGTCGCCGGCCTGGACCACACAATCGCCACCTCTGTCCTTGGCCTGGTACAAGGCCGCATCGGCGGCGGCCAGCAACTCGCTGGTGCTGCCTCCGTTGCAGGGGAAGGTGGCCACACCTATGCTGACGGTGATCCGTCGATTCCGGCCGCCGATGGGAATACCCTGTTCGGCCAGGCGTTCCTGCAGACGTCCCATGGACGCGACAGCCTGGCCCGAAGCGGCGTCGGGCAGCAGGCAAAGGAACTCCTCTCCGCCCCAGCGTGCCACCCAGTCCATGGTTCGGACCGAATCCTTCAACACCGCCGAGAGCCGGACCAGCACTTCGTCACCCGCAGCGTGTCCATAGCTGTCGTTGATGACCTTGAAATTGTCGATATCGATGAGAGCGATGCTGTAAGACGTCCCGCGGCGCCGGGCTGCGGCATGCTCGCGGGCCAGCACCTCCTCCAGCGCGGGGCGCCGGTGCAGATCGGTCAGGGAGTCATGGGTGGCCAGGTAAGCCAGACGCTCCTCGGCGGCCCGCCGGCAGCGCTCCAGCTCCATGGTGTCGAGGGCGAAGGTGATGTCGTTGGCCAGCCTGTCCAGCAGCATGGCGGCGCTTTCGTCGAAGAAGTCCGCATCCTCGGTATGAATGGTAAGCGCCCCCACCAAAACGCCGTCGCGGCGGATGGCAAAGCAGGCCCCGGCCTGAACATCCATGCAGCGGTGCAATCCCGCGCAGGGCAGCCCGGCGGCAGGAACCGGTACGCAATGGGAGTCCACGGCGCAACTCAGAACCTCGTTTTTCCCGGAGAGCGTTGAATGCTTATTGCAGGACGACACCGGCGCCGTCGTCCAACCGGTGCCTGGCACCGGGTGTATCCAGGCCAGCGTGATGTCGCTGTGGTATACGATGGAGCGACAGATGCTGTCGAACAGCACCTCGGGTTCCGGTCCCCGCGCGATGAGTTGGTTGGCACGGCTGAGAATGGCGTTCAGGCTCGCCAGGCGCCGCACTTTGGTCTCGGCCAGATTGCGTTCGGTCACGTCGGATATCAGGGCGATGTAGTTCGACACGTCCCCGCTGTCGTTCCTCACCGCGCTGACATTCAGCCACGCCCGGTAGACGTCGCGCTCCGAGCGGCGCGCCTGGAATTCCCCTTGCCAGCCGCCTTTTGTGCGAACGCAATCCCAGATGGCGGAAGCGGCACCCCCATCGCCGGTCAATACTGCCATTTCCCTGCCCTCAACATCCGCCGCCCGGTAGCCGGTGATCTTTTCGAAGGCCGGGTTGACGGTCACGATCCGGTGCTCGGCGTCCGCGATGACCGTCCCCTGGGG
>DATFML010000444.1:0-9215 GCA_035266965.1 Gammaproteobacteria bacterium | reverse complement strand
CCTTTTCATCGAGGAGGCCCGCAACCTCGCGGGCATGGGCTGGATCTGGCTGGTGCAGGAGGCGGCGGGCGATCTGGCCGTGCGCACCCTGAGCACCTACGAAACACCACTTCGCATCGGCGTGACGCCGCTGCTTGCCTGCGATCTCTGGCAGCACGCCTACTATGCGGACTACGGCAACCACCGGGATGCCTACATCCGAGCCTTCTGGCAGCGGATCAACTGGGATGTCGTGGGCGCCGGTCTCGCGCCGCCGGACAGCGCCGCATGAACGCCGTGCATCAGGCCGCGTTCTGGGTGCGGGTGCTGGCGCTTGGCCTGCTGCCGGGTACCCTGAGTCGTCGGGCACCTTGCTGGCCCTGGCGGGCCACCCGCGCGGGCACTGCCCACAGCGACCTCATCACCGCCATGGTGAGAGTGCGGGGAGCGCGTTACGCCGTGGTATACGCCCCCCGACGCCTGCGCACCCGCTTTCCGGCATCCTGTCTACAGCTGGTCGCTTCGCCCTGGCAGGCAAGACGCGTCGCGGCCCTGGCGTCGGACTTCCACGCCGTGCGCGTGGTGGGGCCGACCGGCGGCTGCGAAGACACACCGGTGTTCCACCTGGTGGAATGGCTGGACTGACAGCGGCCGACTCAGCCGTTGAGCCGGCAGGAACCGACCGCTGCGCACAGCCGGCTGCGAACCGCGGCCTCCCTTGAACTGTCTCCTGTGCAGGCGACTCCGACTTGCGCGGACTCGCTCCTGTGTCCGGGATCGCACTTTAGGCGCCCGGCGCTGTCCATAGAAGCAGACGCGAGCCGACGGCCCGCGAAGTGGCCGTGTGCGCTGGAGCGTGTAGCAGGGCGATTGCCGTGTTCGACCGGTGTCCACGGACCACACGCAACGCTAACAATTCCCCTTGTGCGGCACGGGGGACACGCGTCCAGGGAACGGGCGACGTACGTCACCACCACGGAATGGGAGACCCTGTCTATAGGTATGCCATGCCAAAGCTGATCCCCTGCCCCGACTGTCACAAGCCCATCTCCGCGGACAGCGACGCCTGCCCCTCCTGCGGCAGACCGGCCCCGGACGGCGGTTGGCCCGAGGCCAGGCGGCCGAGCGGGTGGGAAAAGTTCGGCGTCGGTCTGGTGGGCATGGCGGTGGTTGCCGGTGCGCTGGCGCTCATCGTGACGGGCGGACATGTCCACCAGACGGAAACGACTGCGGCCCCTGCCGCCTGGTCTCCTCATGTCGGCGCTTCCGCCCGCTTGAGAGCCGATACGGTTTCCTGCCCCAGCAACCGCTTGTTCGACGCCCTTCACGACAAGCTGGCCGCGCTCCGGGTGAAGGCGCAAAAAGCGGACGGGCAGGCCATCGGCGCGTCTGCCGGCATCGACGGATGCTTCGTGCACGGTCGGCCGGCGGGCTCGGTGACGGTGCTCAAGCTGGCCGTTACCGAATTGGGCGTGCCGGT
Organism: Gammaproteobacteria bacterium; assembly: GCA_035266965.1. Taxonomy (GTDB): domain Bacteria; phylum Pseudomonadota; class Gammaproteobacteria; order DATFLG01; family DATFLG01; genus DATFML01. The sequence goes on along the minus strand of DATFML010000444.1, from coordinate 7,756 downwards.
GGCGAAAGTCCATGCGTCGAACGGCAAGGTGTGGTGGGTCCGTCGAAGCGCTCTCGCCAGGCTGCGGCCGTCCACCACCGCATCGGCAGCCGCGAACGGTGCCCGCACAAACGCCTCTCCACGACCTCTTCACATGGTGACCGGGGGACAACGGGCCGACTGACGCGCAAACACCGCGCCGGCCTCACTTTCCATCCGGCGGACACTGCGTCCGTGCCGGATCGTTTGCGTCACGCCTCACCCAGTTGATCGATGCAATCCAGCGCCGCGGTCTTGTAGCACTCGGCCAGCGTCGGGTAGTTGAATACGTTGGCGGCCAGCATGTCCACTGTGCCGTTGCACCCCATGAGCATCTGGCCGACATGGACCAGCTCGCTGGCCCCCTCGCCGATGATATGCACCCCCAGCAATCGCCGTGTGGCGCGGTCCGCCAACAGCTTCAACGTGCCGCGGTAGTCCCCGATGATCTGGCCGCGGGCGGTTGCCCCATAGCCGGCCTTGCCCGCCACATAATCCGCTTCCCTCTGCGCCAGCTCCCTTTCGGTTTCACCGGCATAGGACAACTCGGGAATGGTGTAGATGGCCATCGGCAGGGGTGCCGGGGAGGGGGCGCTCTTCTTGCCGAAGGCGATATTGGCGACCAGTCGTCCCTGCTCCATGGCCGTGCTCGCCAGGGACGGCCGGCCGACGAGATCGCCGACGACGTAGATGTGGGGCACCGGCGTGCGGAAGTGCTCGTCCACCCGCACCCAGCCGCGGTCGTCGGCGACCAGGCCGGCCCGATCGAGGTTCAGGCGGTCGAAGTTGGGCTGGCGCCCCATCGCGTAGAGCAGGGCGTCAGCTTCGTGGAGCTCATCGACGTCGGTCAGCAGTTTTACGCGCTCGCCCTCGCGGTGAATGGCCTTCACACGCGCGCGCAGATGCAGAGTGATCCCCATGTCCAGCATGTTCTCCATCAGATTGCCGGCAATGTCCTCGTCCAGGTAGGCCAGCAACTGCTCATGGGAATCCACCACCGTCACCCCGACGCCAAGCGGAGCGAAGATGGTCGCGAATTCGCAGGCAATGACTCCGCCGCCGATCACCAGCAGACTGGCGGGCAGGCGCCGCATCCTCAGAATGGAGGTCGAATCCAGTACCCGTTCCTTGTCGAACGGCACGTCCGCGGGTCGACGCGGGCGCGAGCCGGTTGCCAACACGACGACGTCGGCCGACAGGTATTCCGTCTTGCCTGAGATGCCGGCGATGCGCAGGGTATGTGGGTCGTGAAAGCCGGCTTCGCCGGGAATGATGGTGACGCCGGCCGCCAACAGCTTTCCGAGCAGGATCGATTCCGACTTTTCAACGACGGTGTCCTTCTTCTGGACTGCGTCACTGAGAAAGTCGCTGCCCATGCCAGGACGCCGGGGAAAGGCCTCCCGCATTCCCTGGGCCGCAAAGCGCGACGCGAGAAAGGCCGCTTCACGCAGCGCCTTGCTGGGGATGGTTCCCGTCTGCAGGCTGACGCCGCCCAGGTAGGGTTTGCGCTCGATCAGTCCCACCCGCTTGTCGAGCTTGGCGGCCTGGATCGCAGCCTGCTGTCCGCCCGGTCCCGAGCCCACCACCAGGAGGTCGTATCGGTCGTTGGCCATATGCTGTCCCTCGCAAGCCGGAGCCATGGGTCGATTGTGCCCCCAACGGTAGTCGTACGAAACCCGGGCCGAGCCGTCAGGCTACCGCAAGTCGTACGAACGCCGGTGCGCACTCCGATCGCGCGGGCCCTGTCGCCTGAGAGGTCAGCGCCATTCGGTCATTCCGGGGCGATGCCGACACCGCCGGCAACGGTGAGAAATGTAAAGACAAGAGCCACAACGCGTATCCACACAACGCCTTATCTGTAAAACGTTGCGGGCGGACCAACTCGGATTCGTAATCGGCGCAAATGCCGCTATCCTCACCAAAGTAGTGCGTAATTCCGTACTGTCGGGTGTTTGCGCCAGTACGGAAGCGATGCAAGAGGTTGGCCGCCCGGTTGAGTGGCCACATGGGACATTCGCATTGCGCAGTGTGGTAGTGAGCGCCCGGGCCGGCTGCACGGATGTTGTCACCAACAAGCTTTGGAGGGCTGCCATGAACGCGCAAGAATCCCCTGTGGACGTACATCTCGGTTCCGGCGGAGATCCCCTTATCCTGGGTCTGCCGGTTTTTGCGGTCGCATCGCTGGCTCTGGGCATGGGGTTGATGGACATGCCTGCGGGCCTTGCGATCATTGCCCCGCTCATCATCCTGGGGACGGGGCTGTTCCAACTGGTCACCACCGGCTGGGCTATCATCCTCGGCCAGTCCATGGTGGCGGTAATCTTCGGCCTGTTCTCGGGGTTCTGGTTGACCCTGGGTTTCGTGCTTATCGGTACCCAGCACGCATGGTTCGGCGTTGCCGCCGGCGGTGTCGGAGCCGCGGAGCAACTGGTCTTCATATGCTATGCGTCGCTGTTCTTCTTCCTGTTCATCGCCTGTCTGCGACTTCCCCGGGTTTTCCCGCTGATCGTGATCCTGATCGTGGCGGCGCTGGCGTTGGCGGCAGCAGGCATGTTCCATATCGCCGCCTATCTCGCCTTGAGCTTCTCGTTCTTGGGTTTCTACGCCTGGCTCAATGTTGCGCAGACGTCGATGGGTGCCAAGCCGTTTCCGCCGTTGGGCAGCCCTCTGATTTCCTGACACCGCCATCCGACCGGAAAGGGTCAGGCCTTGTTTTCCCGCAAATCAGGTCGGCCGTGCGATCAAGGGCGCCGCGCAGTACCGGCCGGCTGAGGTGTAGAGTGTCAGCGTCGGGAACAATGGGCCTGACCCGTTTCGTTCGCCAATGCGCGAACCCGTCGGCGACATAATCTGCGGCCGCAGCAGCGTCCATCGTATTGCCGCTTCTTCCCCGATCAGCCGGCCGGCGTTGCTCGCCTTCGTCCGCGATCATCGGGGGCGCCCTCGGATCCACGTTAATGCCCACTGGAAACAAGGTGACACGTGCGGTGACGTAGCACTGTTCCAGTGGGTCCCGCCTTGCCGTACAGTGAACGCCGGGGTGGCCGTGACGCCGGCCGATTTGCGTTGTCATACCATGCGGCGACTGCCGTTGGTTACGCCGGCATGGGGAGACGCGCGACCTTCGCATTCCGGGTAGCGGCGCGAGGAGCGCCGCACAGTGCCATACCCCCGTTCCTCTTGTCGGATACGGGTTGACAACCAGATTAACCGCAACGGAAGTCCTGTATGGAAGGCAGGAATATGGAGCCCGAACTGCATACCCAGAAGAGATCGAACGCACCGGCGGGCGCCGGGGATGGATTCCGGCGCCGGGCAGACGCCGTGTTCGATTCCCTCCCGGATGGTCGCTCGCTTTACCTGAACGCAGCTACCAGACGCCTGCTGGACCTCTTGTGCCGGGATCTGGCCGCCGGGGTGCGGCTGATTGTGGTGGTGGGTCCGGAGGGCGTCGGCAAGAGTGTGCTTCTGAAGTATCTGGATCGCTATCTCACGCAGCGATACGACACGGTTACGGCAGCCAACGCCTGGGACTGGGAGGGGGTGAGCGATCCGGGCAATGGCCGGCACCGGGTTCTGCTGATCGATGATGCGGATCTTTTGGGACCCCGGGCCCTGGCGGGGTTGTACGGTCGGGTGGTGTCCTGCCGCAACGTTCAGGCGGTGCTGGCCGGTACCGCCGACCTTGCAGAGACGGTCCGTGAAGGACCTTTGGGGCGGACGGACCGGCTGACGATTCACGAACTGGCGGCGCTGTCAGCGGCGGAAACCTTTGCCTATATTGACCACCGCTTTCGCTGCGCGGGATTGCCCTGGGCTCCTATGACGGTTCAGGCCGCGGATGCGGTCCATGAATACACGGGCGGCCTGCCTGGTCGCATCGATCGACTGTGCCGCGCCGCTCAGCACCGGGCGGGGGAGCGCGGCACCTGGCTGATGCGAGACGACCTCGTCCACGAGGCGGCGGCTGTCGCACCTTCGGCTGCAACAGCGCAGGGTGCGTCCGCGAGCCTGAGCGATCGGACGCCCGAACCGTCCGCCGGTGGGCGTGACACCGAGCCCGTGGACCCTGGCCCGGCGACATGTCCTCCCGCCGAACCGGTGGTCACGCCACCAGCGGAAGACACGCCGGCGGACGAGCGGACGCACGACCCCGGTGCAGCGGGCGATGGGATCGTTACCAGCCGATCCGGGCCGACGGAGCGGGCCTCGTTGTTGGAGGCTGTCGCCAAAGGGGCATCCTGTGCCAGGGCGGGGGACGTACAGTCGCCGAGCGCTTCCGATGCCGGGCGCACCGCGCAGGACGCTCCGGACGTGGACCCGGTACCGGTGCTGCAGGCGGCCAGTGACTTCGCCGCGACCCCACCCGCGGCGAGTGAGACGCGGGGACCGCGCGATTCCGTGCGGACTTCCGGGGGACGGGGTCTCGGCAAAAGCGTATGGACCTGGGTACGGAACCTCGTCGTTATGGCGGCGCTGGTCGAAATCGCGCTGCTGTTGGCGCCGAGATTTCTGGCGCACGAACGTGGCACGCCGGCGCAGGACGTCCGTTCCGTTCCCGCTGCCCCTGAGGCGGATGCAGGCCGCACGCCCGACGCCCCGGCGCCGCAGGGAACGGGGTCCGACGCCGGTGCCTCCGGGTCCGGCGGTCCCGTGCAGCGTTTCGGCGCCGAGCCGCCGGGGGGCGGATCCGCCGCTGCCGTTTCTGCGTCGCGCCCGCCGGCCGGCAAGGGGACGGTGTCGTCCAAGGCTGCCGACATGGGGCATCCTGGCTCGTCGGCTGCAGCCCAGGCCCGTCAGCCCGCGGTGTCCAAAGGACTGCCGGCCACGTCCCAAAGAGCGTCGTCGCCCGGGGAGGCCGACGGCACGACGGACAATGGGACTACGTCCGGCGCCGGCACCGGCGCAACCCCGATCCGGCGCGGCACTGCCGGTGTGGCTTCCACCCGTGCGCCGCACGCCAATAGCCATGACACGCCCGGGCAAGGGGCGCCGCACAAGTCTGCCAACGGCGCCTCCGCTTCTCCGGCGGCGGCGTCCGGCGCCGGCAAGCACTCCGCTGCAGGACAGCCCGGGATCGCGTCCCTGTTGGCCAAGGCGTCGCGCCAGGTGAAAGCCTACCGGCTCACGCTGCCGGCAGACGACAATGCCACCCGCACCTACCGGAAAATCCTGTCCATGGCCCCCGGCAATGCCCAGGCCACGGCCGGTCTGCAACACGTCGTCGTGATGTTGCGGGGCCACGTGCGCCGACTGCTGCGAGAAGGACATTTGAAAAAGGCTCGCGCGGCCGTGCGGCGGGGACTGGCGGTCAGGCCGAACGATCCCGGGCTGGATACGTTACTGGCGGACATCAAGGCGCGCTCGTCCCATCGGGCCACCGGCAAAGACACCCGCGTCCTGCTCAAGGAGGCGGACGCCTTTGTCGCCATCGGCCAGTTTACGAAACCGGCCGGCGCCAACGCCTGGACCCTGTACCGGCGCGTTCTCGCCCGAGACCCGGGGAACCTGCGCGCCCGCCAGGGGCTGGCGACGATCGTACAGCGCTGCGGGAACCAGGCCCGTAAGCTGCTGCAGCAGGGCAACGTGCACGGCGCATTGGCCAGCATTCGGGAAGGGCTCAAGGTATCCCCCTCCGACCAGGCGCTGTTGAAGCTTCAGGCCCGGATGCAGGCACTGCAGGGCCGGCAGGGAAGGTGACAGCGATCGGGCGGGATGGGGCCGGTCCTGCCGTGGTTCTACCCCGTCGCGGCAGTGCCGCAGCCGATGACCTGGGCCTCGATCCGGCGACCCCAATAGCCGTCCGGCGGCGCCCGCCAGACCTGATGATGGAGCCATTGCAGGGATTCCCGGTCCTTTATCAGACGTGCCAGATCCTCGCTGGAGATGTCTGCGGGCCCATGCCGCAGGCACTGCTCCCGCAGGGTCAGCAGGTGTTGCCGGCGTGCCCCCTCGCGGGGCCCGCGCGCCAGTGCGGTGTGGACGGCGTTCATCGCGGGATCGATGAGCGCCTGCTCGAAGGGATCGAGCGTCCGCAGCCGCTGGTGGACGTCACCGCCGTGCCGTCCTTCAAGGTCGTCCAGCAGGGGCGAGCCCTGCAGTTCCTCGGGGACCAGCAACAACCCTGCGTTGCGCAGGCGCTGCCCGATACCCACCCGGCTGAGCACCACCGTGGTCGGTGCGGCCAGTACCAGCGGCAACGAGACCGGCAGGGTCCAGAAAAAGAACAGAGGCTTCAGCCAGAAGGCGAAACCGGCCCAGGCACCGGCAATCAGGGTGGCCGGTGCCTGGGTGATCAATGCCGCCGGCCACGGGATTTCGGCGCTGCGATTCTGCCCCCCCCAGTGCAGCGATATGTTCAACAGGGCGCCCGCGACGAAGCGGCTGTGGGCGAGCATGCGGATGGGGGCCAGCAGCGATGAGACGAGCGATTCGATTACCACACTCGCGGTGACCGAGACCGGCCCTCCGAAGGTCCGGGTCGATCGGCTGAGGGTCAGGTCGAGCAATGCCAGCGCCTTGGGCAGGAACAGCAGCACGACCGTACTCACTGCCAGGCCCAGGGCCCACTCCGGGTGCCATTGCGGCCACAGGGGGAACAGCTGGTGCTGGGATGGAAAGTAATTGATCGGCCAGAGCACGAAACGGGTGGTTTCGATGCTGACCAGCACCAGGAAGGCCAGCCACAGGGGTGAGGAGAGGTAGGACATGATGCCGTTGACGAATGCCATGCGGTGGGCGAAGCGAATACGGCGTCCGAACAGCAGCACCCACAGGTGCTGGAGATTGCCTTTGGCCCAGCGCCGGTCGCGGGCAAGTTCGTCCACCAGGCTGGGCGGGGATTCCTCGTAGCTGCCGTCCAGGCCGGTTTCCATCCAGACCTCGTAGCCCGCGCGGCCCATGTACGCCGCTTCGATGAAGTCATGGCTCAGGACCGGACCTTTGAAGACCCCGAACCCGCGCAGCGCCCGCAGTCCGCAGTGTTTCATGAACGGCTCGATGCGTATGATGGCATTGTGGCCCCAGTAGGCGGCCTCGCCCAACTGTATGCAGGCCAGTCCGGCACCCAGCAGCTTGCCGTAGGCCCGGTTGGCGAACTGCTGCACGCGCGCGAAGCTGGAACGGGCGTTGATGAGCGCCGGGTTGGTCTGCAGGATGCCTACCTGCGGCTCCTGTTCCATGAGTTGCACCATGCGTACCAGCGTTTCGCCGCGCACCAGGCTGTCGGCATCGAGGACGACCATGTATTGGTAGCGCCGTCCCCAACGGCGCAGAAAATCGGCGATATTGCCGCTCTTGTAGCGCAGGTTCAGGGTTCGGCGGCGGTAATAGATGCGCCCGCCCCCGTCCAGCTCCTTGCACAGCCGGAACCAGCCGGCCTGCTCGGCCAGCATCGTGTGGGGGTCGCGGCTGTCGGACAGAATGAAGAAATCGAAATGCCCGAGCTTGCCGGTGCGTTCCAGGGAACGGTAAACCGCACGCAGTCCCTGCAGGCAGCGCTCCACCGGTTCGTGGTAGATGGGCATGACCACGGCCGTGCGCGTCAGCGGCGTTCGTGCCAGCTCCGCGGCATCGTGGCGGCGTAGCAGGGAGAAACGGTCGCCGCCCAGGCGCTGCACGATGAACCCGAATCCGGCCGTCCAGAAACCCACCGATACCCAGCCGAACAGCAATGCGAAAAGCGCGGTGATGCCTTTCTCGACGCCGGTACCGCCGTGGTAGGGGAGTACCGCGACCA
>DATFML010000443.1:0-19741 GCA_035266965.1 Gammaproteobacteria bacterium | reverse complement strand
CGCATAACGTTCGGTCAGCTGCAGACTGCTATGCCCGAGTAGGTCTCGCACCACGTAGAGGTCGACGCCGGCCTGCACCAGTCGGCTGGCGAAGTCGTGGCGGCAGTCGTGGAAGTGAAAATCATGCAGCCGGGCCCGCTTCACCAGGGTGGCCCATGACTTTTTCACAGTGTCGTATCGCGCTTCGGTCTTCTTGTTGACGAACACCAACCCGGTTTCGTGCTTGTCGTCGGCCAGCTCCTGGAGCACGGCGGCGGCTTCATCGTTGAGGGGAACATGGCGGGTCTTGCTGGTCTTCGCGGTGCTGGCATGGACAGTGAGCGTGCGCCGTTCAATGCTGACGTGCTCCCATCGAAGGTCGAAGACCTCACCGCGGCGAAGGCCGGTGTTCAGCACCAGCAGCGCCATCTGGCGCAAGTAGTCAGGTGCGTGCTCCAGGGCCTGCAGGAAACGTTCACGCTCGCCAACCTTGGTGCCGGTGTCGGGGTCGCGAATGTCCTCCAGCTCGTCGCGCTGACCCAGCCACCGCACCCGCCGGTCGTCGGCCGTCTGCAGCTGCTTGAGGGCGGCGCCGGCCAGCGGGTTGGCTTCCAGAATGGCCCGCTCTGCTGCGTTGTTCAGGAGCGATAGCAGCGTCGTCCGATCCCGGTTCAATGTCTGGGGCAGGACGCCCGCCGCCTGGCGCTTCGAGCGGTGCTCGGCGATCTTGGCCGCGTCCAGGTCGCCCATATCCTTGTCGAGGAATGGCGCCCAGGCGGCCAGGATCCGTGATTGCGTGGCCTTGCCGGATTTGCGGTGCCGCAGGTGGTGGTCCCAATAATCGCCCTCAAGGAAGGCCCGGAGGGTCGTCTGCGCTTTGCGCCCTCGCTTGCGGGACACGTCCTTGCCGTCGACGTGGGCGCCGATCTTGCTCTTGGCGAGGTTCCGCGCCTGCTTCGGCGTGACGGCCGGCGCCGGCCCCAGAACAACCCGCTTCCCACGGGCAACCTCGGCGTAGTAACGTTTCACCCCGGACGGCTGCACCCGCAGAATCAGGCCCGGCTGCACGCTATCGCGGAGCTCGTAGGGCCGTTCCCGGGGACCGCTTTGAGCGACCAAATGTTGAGTGATTTCGATAGGCATGGGTCACCCGTAAGTGCAATGTAAGTGCAATGTAAGTGCAGAAACAGGTTACAGCCCTGCCAAACCGTGCACAAGCGTGCATTCCAGTGCACTTATTATCAGGCACTTACGCCGTAACCGATTGAAGGGAAAGGGAACGAAAACGCCTTCACACGGCAGGGGTCGCTGGTTCAATCCCAGCATCGCCCACCAAAATCCAGTGGTTAGGAAAGCCGGCTCCCGCAGCCGGCTTTATTTCTGCCCGTTATTCGGGTCTGAGTGTCCCCGATTTGTCCCCACTTTCCGACACTTATCTGCACCGGTGTCCCCAAATTGTCCCTGCGCCCACTTCTGGCGCCGACCAACCATCCAATCCTTGATTTTTCGCGGTTCCGACTCCTACAAACCCACCCAGCACCTACTCGGAGGGGACAGACTCCGAAAAATCGATCCTTCTCGGAAGGAACACGCCCCGGCCTGATGGTCCGGGCCCTGAGTCAAGTACCCAGGCTTGGATCGGGGACCAGTAATCCAGCATTGCCTTCGGAGTGAGGTCCACCCCGCGGCAGTGCAATGGAACGACATCATATAGATACGACCTGAACCCTGGGCCGCGGCAACCCAAGGTCTCCGCGTGAACGGTGGCACGAGGCACTGCCATCATCGACCAGTGGGCTCCACACCCCCGGAGCCAGTCATGTCAGAAATTGCCGTCCCCTCCCCCCTGCGCGACATCGGAGAGCTCGCTGCGGGCTTGTCCATTGCCCGGCAAACCGCGTACAGCGCCCACAGTCGGAGGCGCAGGGATTTGATCCCCCCGCCCAGCCTGTACGTCGGCCGCCTACCAAGATGGCGGGACGTAGATATCGACACATGGATTGAATCGCGTGTTGAACTTCAACGGCCCCAATTGGGCCTTTGCCCTCCGGAGACGACACAACAGCCCCGGAAGCGGGGCCGTCCGCGGAAGTAACCTTTGGGGTGAACCGATCAGAAGCAGCGTAGCTGCCGGGACATCACTAGGTTCAGACTTCGGCGCGCCACTGCCGCTTGGGCGGGCTTAACCAAAGCCACGGGGACGTTACCATCGGCATTACCCGGCTTTCCCGGTACTACGGGCCTCTCCGCCACCCCAAGGCGCCCGGCCTGTCCCTCACGGGCATCCGGTTGGTCTTCCCAAACCACGCCAAGGAGCTTCCCGTGTTGCGCGCGCTTCCCTTGTGTACATGCTGTCGCCACTACCCCGGTGCAGCGACTGGGGCACTGCCTTGCTCGTTTCACCCAGTCGTATCAGCCTTCCCCGGAAGGGTAGCCGGGTCGGCCTGCGCATCGACCTTTTCGAGGCTTGCTCGGCGTTCACTCTCGTTAGGTCCTGCGCACTCGCGCTGCCACCGAACTCTGTGGCCCGCTTCACCGGAGGCTTCAACCGTTTCGTTGCCTCCACAGCTGCTCCGGTTGCTTCCGGCTGGAGCGGTAGCCGGGTGGGGGTTTCACCCACTGGAAAGGCGCCGCCTTTGCACGGCGCACACCCCTTGCGGTCACTGCGTTGTCGGCGAACGGCGGCCGGTTGGAACCCAGACGCAGGCGATGCTTAAAGGGTATCTGCGGTGGAGCGGCTGTCACAGACACAAGTGGTGGCGCCCATGAGCCCAACCCCGGGACCGGGGCACAGACAGCGGACCGGTCGTCATGGGTGCTGGGTGCTTACTGACCGTTGTCGTGGCATGCTCTCTCTCCTGGGGTCCTTCTAAATCGATCAGATATGAGTCGGAGTGATAGGAAATGGAAATCGCTATTGCCAGCCAGAACCGGCGCACCATCACCGATCATACCGGCCGTTGTCGACGGTTCTGGATTTACCACGTTGAACGCGACCCGATTCAGGACAAGCGGCTGAAGGAGCTCCCCAAAGAGCAGAGTCTGCATGCAACCTCGCCAAATGCGCCCCACCCGCTGGACGGAGTCGACGTCTTGATCTGCAGAGGCATGGGAGAAGGATTGCAACGGCGCTTGGCCCCGCGGGGAATACGTGCGCTGGTGACGACTGAAACCGACCCTGACCGGGCCGTTACCGCCTTTCTGGCGAACACCCTGCCACCGGGCGTCCCGCACGGGCATAGTGAAGATGAAAACAACCCGGAGGAAGGAGCGTCACCTTAGCAAATCGCGGGGACTGCTCTTCACGCGCCGGAATCGGATTGGAACCGCGAGAGATCGCCTTTTCCGAGGACACTGCAACTGCCGAAGCTCCAGAACTTGGGTCACCCCACGAAGCCAGCGGGCGGCTGCAGCCACCCGGACACCGTAGCCGGTAGGGAACCCCCTCCGGCGGGATGAACGCCCCGCTAGCGGAGCATCCCGGTGATCAGGACATCTACCGCCGCCTCGGGACTGAGGCCACGGGCCATCAGCGTTTCCAGCTGTTTCTGATCCACCGTCCCGACAGCCGCCTCATGGGTTACCTTGGCCAGCGGATGTGACACACTGACGATAGGTTGCGCCTGCGCCCGCGCCCGCTCCAGGATGATTTCCACGCAGTCCATGTGGCCGCGGACCTCCGCGGCATTGCCATGGGTGATGCTGATGACCTCGCTGGACGCCTCGCCGTCGACTGCCACGCGGCTCTTCAACAGACCGCGGGCGGCCCGCCCCGCCAGCACCAGTTCCTCGCGGGTGCGGATCTCGTCGCTGCCGTGCCCGAAGATCCGCGTCGTCACTTCGGTGACCGATTCGGCAGCCGCCTCGATGCGGTAATCCAGGTGCAGCCGGCCCGCCCTGCCGGTGGTGAGGAAAAAATCGGAGAAGAATCGTCCGCCGGGACCCACCTTTACAACAGCCTTGGGAAGCACTTCAATGCCGGCCGTAGGCCCGTGGTAGTGGCCTTCGCGGTAATTCATCTGTGCCCCGGCAGCGAGCTCCACCTCGGCCTCCATGACATGCCGGCTCGACTCGGCCACTGGGAACAGGCAGTGGGCCAGCAGACTGACCTGGGCATCCTCTTCGACCTTAATGCGGCTGCGGATATGTTGGAGCCCACGTGGCCCCAGCATCCCGATGCACAGGTGTATGGGCTGCTCAAGGCGTACGCCCTGAGCGACGACGATCTCCGCTTCCAGAACGGTCTCCACAAGCCTGGATGCTATGGAAACACCGGGCGCCTGTTGCAGACTCAACAGGTTGTTGCCGTCCACTATCAGATGCGCGATCTGCGGGCTGGCAACAATCGCGGCATCGTCGTAAACCGTCCCCAGCACCTCGAGCATGTCGTTCAACGCGCTCACTGACACACTTTCCCGTCGCAGATGGCGCAGCGCCGCGCCTTGAAACGTGCGGCCACCGCGTCGGGCGAGCCGGAGAAGACGATGCGGCCGGCGCACAGGTAAGATGCGCGGTCGGCGATCTCCACCATTTCCTCGCGATGGGTGATCAAAAGAACCGAGGCTCCTTCGGCCTTCAGGCTCCGGATGACGCCGGCGATCTCGCTGAGAGAACGCAGGTCGATGCCGGAAGCCGGCTCGTCGAGGATCGCCAACCGCGGGTGCAACGCCAGCACCGAAGCCAATTCGATACGCTTGCGTTCACCGCCGCTCAGGGTCTTGTCCAGAGGGCGATCCAGATAGGATGTCGGCTCCAGGCCCACCTGCTCCAGGTAGGGAGCCGAGTCCGCCTCCGGACGCTGGAGGCTAAGATAAGTGCGTACCTGCAATCCTTCGAAGCGGGCTGGCTCCTGCCACGCCATGGTGATGCCCAGCCGAGCCCGCTCATGGATAGGCAGCGAGTTGATCACCCGGCCTGCGAAGCGGATCTCACCCCCGCTGGGCGCGTATCCGGCACAGCCCATGATCAAGCAGGCCAGCGTCGTCTTGCCGCTGCCGTTTCCGCCTATCAGGGCATGGATCTCGCCTTCGCGAAGTTCCATCCGTACATTGTTGAGTATGATCCGTCCCGCTGCAGCGAAACCGACCCCCGCAAGCTGCAGAAGTGGCGCCGCGAAAGCCACCGATGCGCACCAGGACCTGCGCTCTTCAGCTACGCGCCCTGCTCCCTGTTCAAGTCCAGCCCTAGAAGTGTCCATCCCACACTTCGAATCGCTTGGAGATCTCCGGGACATTCAATTCGCGCCATGGTGGGCTTCCCAGGAGCCACGCAACTCCGGTCCGGCGCGCCCACTGTCCCAGTCATGCCATTAGTTCAGTATAGTTGCGATTTCCGAAAGAGCCCTGGTGGCTCGCCCCCCGGCTTTCGTTCCTCCACCCTCCGCTCTCCTCACGGCCACTTACCCGCCTATTGACCTATATCAAAGCGAAAACCGGGTAGAGGAATACACTGCTTCATACGCACGCCACCGACACATGGGGGCACTGAGTGACCAAGGCGGTCCGCTTATGACGAGCACGTCTTACCGCATCAGCGTCATCGGCGCCGGATTCGCCGGCTTGACCGCCGCCCGGCAGCTGCGCAGGCAACTGCCGACTGCCGAAATCACGCTGATCGCACCAACGCCCGAGTTCGTCTACTACCCCAGCCTGATCTGGGTGCCTACCGGCTTGCGCGGCGGCAACGATCTTCGTGTGGACCTGATGCCGTTTCTGAAACGCCAACGGTTGGCCTTCCATGCCGGCCGGGTCACCGGCCTCGTGGACGCTTACGACCGCGGCATGCTGGTGTATCGAACCGAGCGCCGGAGTCTGGTCGTGCCGCCGCTGCGTCTGCTGCATTGGTCAAAGCGGGCCTTTGAGTGGAATGACCTGCGATCCTTGCGTGCAGGCAGGTGAAATGGGTAGCTGCCCCTGAATGGACATTGGCGTGGCGCGGCCGAGACCGCAGGGCAACGCCGTCACGCCAGGGAGCTACCCGCATCGACTGATGCAGCGCAAGCACAAAAACCAGCCATGAAGCCGGACTGCCCGGACGCAGAATCCTGCTGAGCGCGATTTACGAGGCATGAGGAGGCGACATGACGTCCATAGCGGAAAAAGGCGGTGGAACGTTCGAAGGAATCAAGCTGTTACTCTGTGAAAATCCGTTGCCGCCGATCGATGAGGCGATCGCCGCCGCCCGGGCGGAAGTCCCGCACAGCAACTACTACACCGAGCCCTACTCCGAACCTTTGCGCCGGTTCATCGCCGACAGCCTCGGCGTCCCGCAGCGGCTTGTGCACCTCAATGCGGGCTCGGAGCTGATACTGCGCCAGATCTTCGCGCGCCTGGGCCGACAGGTGCATCTGCTCACGCCCACCTACGCGCTGTTCCCGGAAATCGCTGCGCACTATACCGAGACCCGCCTGTTGCCGGAAAACGACTTCGCTTTCGATCTGGCGGACCTGGCAATTCCCCCGGGTACTACGCTGGCCGTTGTCGTCAATCCCAACAACCCCAACGGCGGCAGCTTCGACATGACCCCACTTCCCCGACTGCTACGCCGCCATCCGGATATTCACTTCCTGGTGGACGAGGCCTTTATCGGACTGGCCGGCGAGTCGGTGGCCCGGTGGGTACCAAGCCACCCGAATCTGCTCGTCACGCGCACCCTGTCCAAGGCACACAGCCTGGCGGGCTTCCGGGTCGGGTACGCCATCCTGCCGGAGCACCTGGCCGACGACCTCAATTCGCACAACGACGCTTATCCACTGGCCCGGCCCAGCCAGGCCGCCGCACTGGCCACCCTGCAGAACGAAGACAAGATCCGCACCCGGGTCGAAACACTGCGCAGCTGGACAGAAGAGCTGGCGGCGGCTTTGCGTGGGTTCGGTGTGCGTACGTACCCGACCCGGACCTACTTCTTCCTCGCCGACTTCGCTCCCCATGACGCGACCGACCTTGCCGGCAGGCTCCGCGAACGCGCCATTCTGATAAAACCGTTGAATGATTCGGCCCTCGGTCCGGGCTTCATGCGCGTGACGACGGCCCTGCCGGAAGACAACGCCCGTGTCGTCTCGGCACTGCGCGAACTGCTCTGATTGGGCCAGGAACCGCGGCGTTCCAGGCCCATCACCAGCGGTATGATCGATGGTTCGCGCGCCATGCGCCAGCCTTGTTCTGATCCTGCTTCTTTTCAGAAGAAGGCCATTCTGACGCCCACGATGAACAGAAACAGGGCAAACACCCGCTTGAGCTGGCCCACGTCCAGCCGGTAGGCCAGCTTCACACCCAGCGGCGCGCACAGCATGGTGGCCGGCACCAGCGACGCGAAGGCCAGCCAGTTGACGTAGCCGGTGGACACCGGCGGCACACCCCGGGCGTGCCAGCCGCCGATGACATAGCCGACGGTCGCCGGCACGCTGATCACGAACCCGAACACCGCCGAGGTCGCCACCGCCCGGTGGATGGGGTAGGAAAACAGGCTCAACAGCGGCACCATCAGCGTCCCGCCACCGATGCCCAGCAGACTGGACAGCCCGCCGACGGCCACCGCCAGCAGCGACTGCAGCCAGCGCCCCGGCAGGTCGGGAAACAGGCTCAGTGCCCGGCGGGCAGTCACCACCATGTGCACGGACACCACGATCAGCAGCACGCCGAACATGGATTTGAGCACCAGCCCGGAAATGTCGTGGGCGAACGCCGTACCGAGGAATACGCCCACCAGCACCGCCGGCACCCAGTGGCGCACCAGGGGCCAGCCCACGGTGCCCCGCTGGTGGTGCTTGCGGGCCGACACCCACGAGGTCAGCACGATGGTGGACAACGAGGTGCCCACCGACAGCGGCATGGCGGTGTCCGGGGCGATGCCGTAGACGGTGAACACGTGGTACAGCATGGGCACGATGACGATGCCGCCGCCCACGCCCAGCAGTCCCGCCAGCACCCCCGCCACCACCCCGCAGCCCAACAGCGCCGCGATCAGCAGGCCGATATCCGGGCTCAAAGCCATGTCAGTACCCCGCCGCCGCGCCGTCGCTGCGCGGGTCGGCCGCCCCTTCGATGCGCCCGTCCGGATGGCGCACCAGCCACCAGCGGGCCGGCGTGGCCAAGTATTTCGCTGTAGTCGTCCATCATTGCAGCCATGGAGTTGGACGGTGTCTGGCGTCGGGCAACGACTGTCGGGGCCTGTTACCGAGTCACCGGGTTGCCACTGATAGAGCCATGACGATCGTCCGGGGTCGCCCGGTCGCGACGACAGTCCGCCCGATGTCGGGTCCCACGGGGTCACTCGGGGTGCAACCCCTGTGCCATCCGGATCGCACTGACGTTGAGGCAGTGTAAAGAGCTGTGGCGATGTTCACAGGGGGCGTCCGCATGACGCACGTATAACGCCGCCTGAATGGTGCCAGACAAACGCGGCAGTGGCACCTGCATAATCCCGACTACTCAGCCTGCGAGTCCTACACTGCCAGCGCTCGTAAGGTGCGGACCAGATTTCACGAAACGGTGTTTTCAATTTTCGCACACAGTCGCCGTTTGTCAGATTCCGAGTCAGAGCCGGGCGCACCACGACTGTGCTGGTTCGCAAGCGCAGCGCATCGAAGGCACCAGAACCGTGCGATACATGTCAGGTGCCTTACCGATATCCCTGCCCATTTTCCAGGAAACGCGCTCAACGAGCCACGCACCGCTATACCGCCTTCAGTGGCACGAATGCTGCCTGTCACATATCGGCGCACGCCTTCCGCCCTGGCGGAGATGCCATCGACTTCCCGCTTCGAACCCACGCCTCAAACCTTGCTGCGAGCGATACATGAACACGTTGGACACGCGCATTCTGGGACTGTTGATCAAGAACGGCCGTATCTCCTATGCGGAGATTGCCCGTGCGCTGGGGGTATCGCGCGCTCATGTACGTGAGCGGGTGCAAATGCTGATCGACGACGGAGTAATTGAGCAGTTCACAGCGGTAATCAACCCGGAGAAGTTGGGCAAGGCCGTGTCGGCGTTCTTCGACGTGAAGGTCTCTCCCCAGGCAATAGAACCCGTAGCACGGGAACTTTCCCAACAGGCGGAAGTGGTGAGTCTGTATATCATGAACGACATGAAGAGCCTGCACATTCACACCCTCACCGAAAATACTGACGCCCTGGAACGCTTTGCGTCCCGCCTGCTGTTCGGCCGCGAGCATATCACTGCAGTAGACTGCAAGACGCTGGTGAGTCGTCTGAAACACCGCCGTGGGGGGCCGCGTCTGTGAGCGCTTCCTTCACCCTCCCTAGTTGGCGCACTGCCTGCACAGCACAAGCCCTGCCATCGCATCTCGACTGTCCGACACCAGAGCGTTGGCACCGAATCCAACCTGACTCCTGTACTGCGGCGCACCGCCGTGATGCACAGCCAGTCGTGTGGTCCACCCGTGCACTACTTCGAAAGCGACACCCGCCGTTTCGTTCGGCCAGTGGGGGCAGTAAACCGGGAATGTCGCTGCACGACGCACGAAGACCCGCCCACGATCACGGCCTGCATCACCGGAACGGCTGGAGGTGGCGCCTTGTTAAGTGCATGCGATTTGCTTCCACATGTATACCGTTCCCAACCAATTACGGTGCGTCTCTGACCAATCCCAGTGCATTGCACTCCTGCTATCGGCAGCGCGCACAGCCCTAAGGAACTGACTAAACGCAATTAATACTAATGGCATAGTTCGTGCTCTGCTGACCCTGTCGCAACCACTGTCGGTCAGAGAAGGAGTCACAGACATGAGTACGAACCGCGAGTCCGTTTGCCGTCGTCGGCACCCCGAAGCCACGATGCCGACCACACCTGGCGCACGTCGGGCTTTGCTCGCCATCAGCCTCGTATGCCTGGTGGCCGTCGTCGCACCGGGAGCGGCACGGGCGGCCGACATGACCTTCCCCACCGACGCCTGTCAAGCGCTGCAGACCAAATACCCGCAGTTCAAAGGCAAGACGCTGGTGGACGCGGTCAACCCCCACACGCCGGGTTATGAAGCCCTCGATCCCAAGGACCCGAGCAAGTACGTCGGGTTCGATATCGACCTCGCCGAATCGCTCGGCAAGTGCCTGGGCTTCCAGGTCACCTACAAACCCGTCGCCTTCGCAGCGCTGCTGCCAACGCTGCGGGCCGGCCAGGCCGACATCGTGATTTCCGACATTTATGCCACCTCGAAGCGCGCAAAGGCGGCCGACTTCATCACCTACTCGAAGGTGTTCGACGGCGTGTTGGTGGTGAAGGGCAATCCGAAGGGCATCAACGGCATCAATACCTCCATGTGCGGCACTACGGCGGCAGAGAACACCGGCTTCGTCGAGGTACCGCTGGTGCAGAATCTCGCCGCGGCCTGCGAGAAGGAAGGCAAACCGGCACCGAAGCTTCAGCTGTACAACAACAACGCCCAGTGCATACAGGCGGTCCTTGCGGGTCGCGCCGACACCTACATCAACGATGTGAACACCGTTGACCAGGCGGTCAAAGCCTATCCCGGCAAGCTCAGCAAGGCCGTGGCCGTGACGCTGCCATACTCCGTCGGGATCGCCGTACCCAAGCACAAGCATGAGTTTCGTGGCGCGATCAGGGAGGCATTGGTGGCGCTGCAGAAGGCCGGCGTGGAGAAGACGCTGCTGACCAAGTGGTCGCTAGGCGCCGGACATGAAGAGACGCCGCGGCTGGTCACGCACTGATGGAACTGTTCGTCCACTACCTCAGCCTGCCGTACCTGCTCCGGGGCATCACCGTCACCCTTGAGGTGACGGGCCTCGGGCTGGCCGGCGGGCTGCTGTTGGGGTTAGTGCTCGCGAGCATGCAATTGTCGCACTTTCGGCCTCTGTCCATTTTCGCCCGCACCTACGCTGTCATTTTCCGGGGCACGCCCCTGATCCTCCAAATGGTGTTCGCCTACGACGCCCTACCCCAACTCGGCCTGAAATTGAGCGCCGTGGCGGCCGCCGGGCTCGCGCTGGCGGCGAACGAGGCGCCGTTCATCGCGGAAATGCTGCGCGCGGGAATACGCGGAGTTGACCGGGGTCAGGTCGCCGCGGGCGAGGCGCTGGCGATGACGCCCACTGTGCTGATGCGCCGCATCGTCGCTCCCCAGGCGATCCGAACCATGGTGCCCGCCATGGGCAACGAAGCGGTCAACGCCCTGAAAAACTCCTCCCTGGCCTCGTTCATCGCCGTCCAGGAGTTGACCCTCCGCAGTACCCAGCTGGCCTCGTCGACCTTCGACTTCTTCTCCATCTTCTTCGCGTCCGGTGTCATGTACCTTGCACTGACCGGCACCTTCAGTGGCCTTCAGCTGGCGGCCGAGGCACTGCTCGACCTCGACCGACCCGGCCCGCGCCAGCTTGCGGTACGCTTTCTGATGCCCTGGCGGCGCACAGGAAAGACGCCCCTCGAAAGCGCAGGACACCCTGAAGAGGAACCGATCTCATCGGCCGTCCCTGCACAGGGCTCTTCGGGCTCGATACCACTTCAGGAGCGCACCGCCCGGGCCGCCTCGCTCGAAGACCGAAAAGTCGCCGTGGAAGTCAGGGACCTGCATAAACGCTACGGCGAGCAGGTCGTGCTTGACGGGTTGGACCTCACGGTCCGCGCCGGCGAAGTGGTGGCCCTGCTGGGGCCCAGCGGATCCGGAAAGAGCACGCTGTTGCGTTGCATCAACCGGCTCGATGACTGGGACGCCGGCATCGTGCGGGTCGGAGGCCGTCACTTGGGCAACCGGGAGGACGGCAGACCTCTCAGTGGGCGCGCGATGGCGCGCGCACGCGCCGAGGTCGGCGTAGGGATGGTCTTCCAGCAATTCAATCTGTTCACGCATCTCTCCGCATTGGAGAACGTGGCCGGACCGCTGCGCTGGGTACACGGAAAATCGAAGCCGGATGCCGCACGCCAGGCGCGCGAACTGTTGGACCGCGTCGGCCTGGCGCATCGCGCCGATGCGCTCCCACGGCACCTGTCCGGTGGCCAGCAGCAGCGCGTGGCGATCGCGCGTGCGCTCGCGCCCAGTCCCTCCGTACTGCTGCTGGACGAGCCCACTTCCGCTCTGGACCCCGAATTGATCAGCGAAGTCCTGGAGGTGATCCGGCGCCTGGCCGTCGAGGACCACCTGACCCTGATCATTTCCACCCACCAGCTGCGCTTTGCGCAGGAGGTGGCGGACCGGGTCGTGTTCCTCAGTGGCGGCGCCGTCGCCGAGGAAGGCCTGGCGCACGAGGTCCTTACGCGCCCGCGCCACCCCCTCACGGCCCGCTTCCTGCAGGTCATGACCGCCGACGCAGTGGAGCTGCCAGCGTGACTGCCAAACAGTCGTTCACGTTCAGCCCTGCCGAAGGGGTTCCGCCGGGGGTTGCGCCGTTCTCCCACGCTACCCGCTGGGGCAACCTGCTGTTCGTCACCGGCCAGATGCCCACGGAACCGAACAGCGGCGAACTGGTGCGCGGTGACGTGGTGGCGCAGGCAGAACAGGTGCGTCGCAACCTGGAAGCGGTGCTTGCGCGGTTCGACCTGACCCTCGACAACGCCCTGATGGTACGCGTCTACCTGACCTCATTCGACGACTACCCGGCCTTCAACACGGCCTACGCCGCCTGGTTCCGCGGTCCGTTACCGAGCCGGACCTGCGTCGGTGTCTCCGGCCTGGCCGTGGGAGCTGCCGTAGAGATCGATCTTATTGCTGGTATACCGGAGAGTAGTGACCCATGACGAGTATGATTCTGCAACCCCACGAGGGGTCCATCACAGCCCAGCACTACCTGCCCTCGACGCCCTCCTCCGTGCTATGGGGCTGGCTGCCCACCGCGCAAACGCCCCCCGTCCTCACGGTCCGCTCCGGTGACACGGTAACCATAGATACCGTCTCGCATGAAGGCATCATGGAAGACCAGGGTCGCGACCCGGTCGCCTTTTTCGAGCAGTACGGTGTTGGGACCGACAACGTACTGCGCGACGCCGTCGATATCGCCGCCAACTACGAGAGCCGGGATGCCAACGGCGACGGCCCACATGTGGTGACCGGCCCCGTCGCGGTTGCCGGCGCCCAACCGGGCGACGTGCTGAAGGTCGAGTTCCTGGAGCTCGCGCCACGGGCACCTTACGGCATCATCTCCAGCCGGCACGGCTACGGGGCCCTGCCGGGCGAGCTGCCGCCACTGCCGCACCCCGACTTCGTGCCCGATCTCACCCATCCCCATACGTCGGGCACGGTATCGATGTTCTGCCCGGTGACACCCGGCCTCACCGGCAGTCTCGCCTTCCGGGGCGATCGCATGCTGCGCTTTCCACTCGCCCCGTTTCTTGGCCTGATCGGCGTCACGCCGGCCGCCAACGGTCGACTCAATACCATTCCGCCGGGACCCTTCGGCGGCAACATCGACATCAAGGACCTCGTAGCGGGCACGAGCGTCTTCCTCCCAGTGCAAGTACCCGACGCGGGACTGTATGTGGGTGACCCGCACTACGCCCAGGGACACGGAGAGGTGGCACTCACCGCTCTGGAGGCCCCGTTGCGCGCCACCTTGCGCGTCACTCTTCTGCCTGCCGAGACCAGCAACAAGCTACTGGGTGTACTCGACCGTCCGTTCGCGGAAACTTCCCAGCACTGGATCGCGGTCGGTCTCGATCGGGATCTGAACGAAGCGTTCCGCAAGGCGGTTCGCGAGGCGCTGCGCGTCCTGAAGGAAATGCACGGTGTACCCACGGACGTCGCCTATGCCTATTTGAGCGCGGCGGGCGATTTCATGGTCTCGCAGGTCGTGGACGATGTGAAAGGCATACACTGTCTCATCCGCAAGGCCGACTTCGCACCCTGGACCTGATGCGGCGTTCGACGCAGGGGTTCGAGTCAGCAAACGTTCCCCGGGCGAACCGACCTGCCCCGGTCCACGTTGCACCGTCAGTTCATGCCAAACGATCGGATGCGTCGTACGATGTACCGGATCCGTCTACACGCGAACAGGCTTCGCCGTGCTCGGTGCCGAGCCGACTCGACAGGCTTTGCCTCTCAGAAGAATTCATACTCCAGGCGAGCCACCAGGGTCTCATGTGAAGCGGCCCGGGTGGTGCCGAACAGGGCCACCAGGCCGTAGCGCAGGTCCCTGCCCGGGCCGGTGGTGATCTGACCGACCACGCCCGGTCCCACCTGTTGGCGGGGATTGCCGTAGCGTCCCGTCCAGCCCACCGGTTCACCATAGGCTTCCACGACCGGAGACAGGGCGCGGCGCCACCGGTATTCGATGCGCGCCCGGTAGTCCAGTTCGACGCCCGGCCGGGCATTGGTGCCGTATTCGTGGGCGGCAAGCAGATTCAGCCGCGCCGAGAAGCGGCCGAAATCCTTTGCGAAGGACGGTCCGATGCTGATCCGATACGGATCGTGGGCATAACGGGGCATCTCGTTTTCATTGACAAGACCGACGTCCGCCCAGTATTTCCCCTGGGGGGTCAGTTGAAAGCGGTTTTCCCATTCGAAGCCTTCCAGCTTGAGCGATTCGCCCTGTTCCTGTTCGGCTTCGGCATACACTTCGGTCGCCCACCAGTTGGTGAAAGCGTGGCCGGCGGCGAATTTGACCGCCCGGCGGGCCCCGCTCAGGGGGCCGACGCCCCAGCTGTTGAAAGCACGCGTCTCGAGTTCGGTCTCGCCCTTGACCACCGTGGGCGCATAGACCTTGTAGTCGGCGGCGTGCACGCGGGACGTCACCAGCCCACCCGCGATCACGGCCAACGCCGCGATGGCCAACGGCACGGCGCCGGCGGCGGTCACCCGTGCCCGCCGGGCCTTGACCAGCATGGGCACACCAATGACGGCAAGCGCGGCTCCCCACACCAGTACCTGCATCAGTGAGGGCGTTGGCGTGTAGCCTACCAGCGCCCCGAGGCTGCGCCCGATCACACTGCCGCCCGCGACCAGCCAGGAGGTGTTCCAGACATTGGGGAGCAGCGGCGGCAGGTAACCGGCCTGCACGAGAAACTGCGCGCCCCGGGCGAGCATGCCGGCGGCGATGAACAGGATGATCACGCTGCTGACCCGGAACAGCGACTTGAGCGGCACCCGCGAGAGCCCGGCGAACAGCACATAGCCCACCGCGGCGCCGCAGGCGAGGCCGAGCAGACTGCCGATGAGCAGTTGCATGTCCTTCACGCCGCTGGCGGCAATGCCGTACAGAAACAGGGCCACCTCCGAACCTTCCCGCAGGACGGCAAGGGCGGTCACGACAACCAGCATGGTGACCGGCTCCCGACCGGCGGTGACTTCGCTGCCCAGTGACTTCAGACGCCCCGCCATCTCGCGACCGTGCTCCGCCATCCAGAGGTTGTGCCAGGCAAGCATGAGTCCCGCTACAGCGAGCACACCGGCCTCGAACAACTCCTGGCCGGTACCGTGGGCGAAGCCGGATATCACGTCGATGCCACTGGCAACCAGCGCGGCGCCGGCCACACCCAGGGCAATCCCTCCCCCGATCAAGCGGCCGCGCCGGGGAAGCCCCTTCACCGCCGCAGCCACGACCCCGATCACCAGCGCCGCTTCCAGCACTTCGCGAAAGACGATGATCAACGCCCCGATCATGACCGGGCATCCTTGGGCGCCTTCGAGACTTCAATCCAGCCGGTGGTGCCGGGATTGAAGTCGTCGAAGATCTTGTACTTGCCCGGCGAGAGGGGGCCGATCCACACGGTTATGGTTCCCCCCGAAGGGACGATCTGCTCGCGGTTGAGGTCGAAGCTCTCGAACTCCGAGGGCAGGCCGCGGGTGTTCTTCACAAGCAGCTTGACCCGGACGCCGGCGGGAACAGTCAGCGTTCCGGGGGCGAACCCGTGCTGCTTGATGGTGATATTGAATGTCGGCGACGCACCAACCGCGACGAGAGGCACCACGGCCAAGGCCAGGGCTAATAGCGCTGGGCGCACAGGCATACCGGAGCTCCTTGGGGCCGGCTATCCGACCCGGATACAGTAGTATAAATACGAACGATTCGTATTAACTATAGCATGTTCGGCTGCTGGGGGCTATGCGTCCGAGTATTGCCCGGCGCGCCTGCGGACAAGGCGGCGCGCTGCACCGCCGATCGCAAAGGCCGGCTTGCGACCGTCAGCCCGGCTGGAAACCCATCCGGTTGCGGTTACCGTAACTGACTTCCAATTGCGGATGGTGGTGCGCTCGAAAGGCGCAGCGGCGGAACTTCAGGACTTGCCGGGCCTGGCCACGTCGCGCAGCGTGGCGCTCAGGTCCTTGCCGTCGACGGCACCGACGATCAGCCTGACCTTGCCGTCACGGCGCAGGTAGAGCAGCTTGGGCACCACCTCGGTACCACTGGCCCTCAGCACCGCCACGTTGTCCTTCAGCTCGGTGGCGACCGAGGGGGGAATGGAATGCAGCGGCTTGATCCCACCCAGCTTGCCGCGCTTTCTGACGAAGCGGTTCTCGTTCAGGCGCAGCGCCGCCACCGGCTTGTGCGCCGCGAGCAGCGCGGCCGCCTTGCCGGGGCTGGACCGGGTCAGCACGTCGACCGGAATCCAGCGGAACTGGTACTTGTTCAGGTGGGCCTGGGATTCCTGGTAGACGACGTGGCAATACGGGCAGTTCGGATCGAAGATCACATAGACCACCCGCTTGCCGTGACCCTCGGCGATCCAGTGCGCGGAGGCGGCCCGCGCCAGCAGCGCGTGGCTTGCGGTGTCCGCACGGGCCGGCTGCCACGTCAGGCCGAGGCAGAACAGGACGAGGGCCGCCAGCCCCCGGCTCGCGACCCGGCGCAGGCCCGGATCAGAGTTTGGTGTACGCAAAACCTTTGTCCTCCGGTTGAGGGATCACTGTTTGCTGATGCCTGATCACAGGTCGAGCTCGTCGCTCTCAAGTCATCGCGATCCAGGCCGTGCATTAGGGCCGACTGATACACTCACACGAACGAACGGACGCGCCGCATCCTGGACCGTTTAGCTGGAGTTTTCCGATTCCTTGGAGAGATGGCCCCGGCATCAAAACGGGTATAGGACGACTCTGCATCCCGGACGTTCGCCTGAGCCGCTGCCATGATAACAGACGCTTGCCCGGCTCAAAGACGTCGAGGCAACATTGATTTGCAGGCGTCCGTGAAACGTTAGCGAGGCATGAAAGCCCTCTTCACGAAATTCTCACCCACTTTGCCGATCGTTATCGTGGGAGCGTTGCGAGTCGGTGGAACGTAACGGGCAGCGCCGGCGCCCTGTCGGACGCTCGCCAACGGTAGACCGTCACCCCGGATTCCGAAGGCACACGGCAACCGGCGCAGCCACCGCCGCAGGCGGAGCCGCACCCGTCGCCGGCGCCGAGCGCGACCAACTCGACCCGCCCACGGCGCTGCCAATAGGCGAGCATGTCCTCGATGGTTGCGCGGGGCAGGCCCATGGCCGCCGCGAGCTGGCTCGCCGTGGCCATGCCCTGCTCCCGCAGCCGATCACGCAGCGAGAACAGGGGCTTCATGACGTCGCCCCGAGCAGACTGCCGCCCGAACCCTGCTGGCGATTACCGTACAACCGCAGCCCTGCGACCAGCAGCGCGAAGGCGACCCCGATGCCGGCGATCCACATCCAGGAGGATTGCGGATGCTGCGCGAAGGTACCCACCTGATAAATGAGTGTTCCCGCGCCCCAGCCCAGACCGATACCGTAAAGGGTGGAAAACACCATCCAGCCCCATCCCACCTCACGTCGCAGCGCGCCCATGGTGCTGGCGCAGGGCACGTACAGCAGCACGAATACAAGATAGGCGAACGCCGACAGCGGCGTGAATCCCGCCGCGATGGCCTTGAGCGTGGCGCTGTCGGCCCCGGACGCCACCTCCGCCGCCTGCTTCGATCCGAGGTCGGACAGTCCCAGGGGATCGTTCAGCGTGGTGATGAAAGTCAGGGCATTGGCGGGAATCGTCTTCGCTGCATCCCGGAGCTGGGCGCCGATGTCCGGGTCGCGGTAGGCCTCCATCAGATCGGCGGCGTTCTGACGCTGATAGATGCCATTCAGCGTGCCGATCACGATTTCCTTGGCCGCCGCGCCGGCGATCAGCCCGGACACCGCCGGCCAGTTGTCCTGCTTGATACCCATGGGTTCGAACAGCGGCACCAGCGCACGGCTGCCCTGGGCAAGCAGCGAGTGATTGATGTCGGTGCTCTGAAGGCCTTTGCTCGTCCAGCCGATCCCGGGCAGGATGAACAGCACCAGGCCGATCACCGCAATCACCCGCCCCACGCGGAACATGAACACCTTGAGCCTCTGCCAGCTCTGTACCAGCACGCTCTGAACGCTCGGCAGACGGTAGGGAGGCAGTTCCATGACGAACGGCAACGCTTCGCCCCGCACCGCCGTCTTCCCCAGCAGCCAGGCGGTCAGCAGCGCCACCAGAATCCCCAGGACATAGAGCAGGAAGACGACCTGACCGCCGTCGCTGCGGAAGAACACCACCGCGAATGCCATATAGATGGTGAGGCGCGCCGAGCAGGACATGAACGGTTGCATCAGCACGGTGAGCATCCGTCCGCGCGGGTCCTCGACGATCCGCGAACCCATGATCGCGGGAACGTTGCAGCCGAAGCCGATCACCATCGGCACCAGGGCATTGCCGGGCAGGCCGAGCCGGCGCATGAGCCGGTCCATGGCGTACGCCGCGCGCGCCATATAGCCCGAATCGTCGAGCAGCGCCAGGAACAGAAAGGTCAGGCCGATGGGCGGAATGAAGGAGATGACCAGGTTCAGGCCACCACCGAGCCCGCCCGCGATCACCGAGACGAACCACGCCGGCAGCCCCACTTCGTAAAGGGCGTGGCCGACGCCGTTGATCAACAGGGCGGCGGAGGCCTGATCGAAGAAATCCAGAAAGATGTTGCCGCCGCTGAAGCTGACCACGAACACCAGATACAGCACCAGCAGAAACAGCGGTACCCCCAGCCAGTCGTGCAGCGCGATGCGGTCCAGCGCGTCCGTCACGCGTTGGCGGCTGCCGACGCGCCCGCCCCGTCGCATGGCGTGCCCGGCCAGAGCGTGCGCCCAACCGAAACGCGCATCGGCCAGCAAGTCGGCTGCTTCCTCGTCGGTGGCCGCCGCCACCCGGGCGCGCACCGTGCCCAGCAACTCACGCACAGCGGAGCTCGGCGCCTCCGCGGCACCGTCCAGCAGTCGCAGGGCCCCGAACCGACGGCGCGCATCGCCGCCCTCGCCCAACGCCTCGGACAGGGTGCCAAGCGCGTCTTCAACGGCCTCGGGATAGCGGATCGGGGCCGGCTGCGGTGGCGCTTTCAGAGCGTCGCCAAGGGCATTGAGCAGGTCCTGCTTCCCGCGGCCTGTGCGCGCCACCATGGGCACCACCGGCACACCCAGCGCCGCCGAAAGGTCCGCCGTGCGCGGCTCGAGGCCCTGGGCCTTGGCCTCGTCCACCATGTTGAGTACCAGGACCAGCGGCTTTCCCGTTTCCAGCAATTCGGCCGTCAATGCCAGATGCCGCTCCAGATTCGAAGCGTCGACGATGTTCAGCACCAGGTCCACATTGGCGTCAAGCAGGAACTCGCGGGCCACGGCCTGATCGGTACCGCCGCCGCCCAGCAGACTGTACACGCCCGGCAGATCGACGACCGACGCCTTCACGCCGTGCACGGACGCCACCCCGCGGCGCTGCTCCACCGTCACACCCGGCCAGTTGCCGACATGCTGGTTTGCCCCGGTAAGCAGATTGAACAGCGTGGTCTTGCCGCAATTCGGATTGCCGGCCACCGCAATGACCGGCTGTCCCGTTGGCGCTG
>DATFML010000442.1:0-4641 GCA_035266965.1 Gammaproteobacteria bacterium | reverse complement strand
ATGGGCCGCTACTATGCCCAGCATGACGGTGAACCGGCCGAAGTCGCCGTGGCCCTGGACGAGCAGTACATGCCACGATTCGCCGGCGACCGGCTGCCGGCGAGCGCCACCGGACAGGCCCTCGCCATCGCCGATCGCGTCGATACCCTGGTGGGCATTTTCGCCATTGGACAGCCGCCCACGGGCGATAAGGATCCCTTCGCGCTGCGCCGCGCCGCCATCGGCGTGTTGCGTACCATGCTCGAGCAGAACAGGGATCTGGACCTGCGGGCCCTGTTGGAACAGGCGGCAGCGGCATTCGAGCCGGCACTGCAGGCGCCCGGGGTGGTCTCCGATGTCTTCGACTTTCTGATGGAGCGGCTGCGGGGCTACTACCTGGAAGACGGCATCGCACCGGATGTGTTCGAAGCGGTGCGGGCGGTGAACCCCACCCGGCCGTGCGATTTCGACCGGCGCGTGCGGGCGTGCATGGAGTTTCGGCGACTTCCGGAGGCCGAAGCGCTGGCGGCTGCGAACAAGCGCATCCGCAATATTCTTCGCAAGGCCGACGAATGCATACCAGCGGCTGTGCAGGACGAGCTGCTGCAGGAGAACGCCGAGCGCAACCTCGCCGAAGCACTTGGCAGGCTGGCCGCAGAGGTCGAGCCTTACTTCGAGGCCGGTGAATACACCAAGGCGTTGCGCAGGCTCGGCGCATTGCGCGAGCCGGTGGACCGGTTCTTCGACGACGTCATGGTGATGGCCGAAGACGCGGCTGTGCGGGGCAACCGCCTGGCGCTGCTGCAGCGGCTGGGTGACCTGTTCCTGCGCATCGCGGACCTTTCGCGGCTGCAGGGCTAGTGGTCCAGGCACAAAATGCTGCGCCTCTCAGCCGGTCCACAAGCCTCGTCGGCAAGGCGCAGGAACGCCGAGGAATGGGCGTCGCCAATTTAGGCGAGTGCCGGGCGGCCGAGGGGGCTTGCGGTCCGCCCCGAAGGGAGACACGCTTATTTTCCGCCTGGACTACGAGTTCCTCTGGCGGCAAGCAGCCTGCCGCCGCAGCGATCTGGTCACTGGGGCGGGCTGCAGGTTTTCGACACCGGAAGCGGAGTGCGACACCATGAATCAGGACTCCTATCAGGCCATGCTGGACGCCGTGCAGGCGTTTCACGACAAGCATGACTTCAAGAACACCGGCGGCGAAGACCTGGCCTATCGCGTCGCCTTGATGGCTGAAGAGCTGGGCGAAATCTCCGCGTGCGTGACCAAGGGCAAGGCGGTCGATCAGTTGGCGGAGGAATGCGCGGATCTTTTCATTCTGGTGATAGGCACCGCGATCGCGGAAGATTTCGATCTTCGCCAGGCATTCTGGGACAAGATGGACAAGCTGATGAAACGCGAGGCGCGCATGGTGAACGGGCGAATCCGCGTTTCGGAGTTTCGGGACGTCTGACAACGGGTGCGCAGGACTGCGCCGTGGCGCCCCGGCAGGCATTCAATGTAGGACGCACTAAGCGCAGCGCATTGCGCCATGCCTTTGCGGCCGACGAACAGGACATGTTGCGGGCGCGGTATAACGACAATGGACTTCGAATGAAACGACGCATGACTCGCCCCGGCACGAACGGCACCGACGACTTCGAGTCGGCGTGTGTGACAGACCCGCGAGCAGAGCGAAAGCGCATGCGGCAGTCTGAATTGTCCAGCCCCGGTTCCTGGCTACTAAAATGCGACTGATCATCCTGGACCGCGACGGGGTCATCAACGAAGACTCGGACGCGTACATCAAATCGCCCGCCGAATGGATTCCCATCGAGGGCAGTCTGGAAGCCATCGCCCGCCTGAATCACGCCGGTTACCAGGTGGCCGTCGTGACCAATCAGGCCGGCGTGGCGCGGGGACTGTTCGACCTGGATACGTTGATGCGGATACACGAGCGCATGCATCATGCGGCCGCCGCCGCCGGCGCCAACATCGATGCCGTTTTTTTCTGTCCCCATGGGCCCGACGACGATTGCGACTGCCGCAAGCCGAAGCCCGGGCTGCTGCGCGACGTGGCACAACGTCTGCGCGTGCCGCTGGATGGGGTGCCGTTTGTCGGCGATACGCTGCGCGATATCCAGGCGGCCGAAGCGGTCAACGCGCGACCTGTCCTCGTTCGGACCGGAAAGGGGTCGGGCACCGAGGCGGCTTTGCCGGCGGGGCACGGCTATGCCGTGTACGACAATCTGGCGGCGGCGGTGGACGCCCTGCTGGCGGAAGAGATTGAGCGCACGTTCCGGGCCCCATGAACAACGCCATGCAGTCAGCGCCGCCAGCACGCAAACCGGGTGTCGGCATTCGCTTGCGCTCGATGCTGTTCGCGACGTTCATGGTGGTGAGCGTACTGCTCTTTGCCCCGCTCGCGCTGCTCACCTTCCCACTGCCGTTCCCGCAACGCTATGCCTTCATCAGCCAGTGGGCCCGCATGAACCTGTGGGCGTTGCGATGGATCTGCCGCTTGCGCTACCGGGTGCAGGGGCAGGAGAACATACCCGCGGGCAACGCGCTGGTCTTCAGCAAGCATCAGTCGGCTTGGGAGACACTGGCGCTGCAGCGCATCTTTCCCGCTCAGGTCTGGGTGCTCAAGCGGGAGCTGCTGTGGATTCCGCTGTTCGGCTGGAGCCTGGCCCTGCTGGATCCCATCGCCATCGACCGCAAGGCCGGGCGCAAGGCGGTGGTGCAGCTGGTCAGGCAGGGGCTGGACAGGCTGCGCAAGGGACGTTGGGTGGTGATCTTTCCCGAAGGCACACGGATCGCGCCGGGGCAGCGCGGGCGTTATCACCTCGGCGGCGCGGTGCTGGCGGAAAAAAGCGGTTACGCGGTGGTGCCGGTGGCCCACAATGCCGGAGAGCACTGGGGCCGGCGCAGCCTGATCAAGTGGCCGGGGACCATCCAGGTGGTGATCGGGCCGCCCATCCCCGTTGAGGGTCGCAGCGCGGCGCAGATTTTGGCTGAGGCCGAACAGTGGATAGAATCCACCATGGAGTCCATCACCACGGTGATGGGCGACAAATAAAGCGAGTTAAAACAAACAGTTACTACACATCCAGGTTCGCCGCCGAAAGCGCGTTGCGCTCGATGAAGTCGCGACGGGGTTCCACCTGATCGCCCATGAGGGTGGTGAAGATCTGGTCGGAAGCCACCACGTCTTCGATCTTCACCTGCAGAAGGCGGCGGGTGTCGGGATTCATGGTGGTCTCCCACAGCTGTTCCGGATTCATCTCGCCCAGGCCTTTGTAGCGCTGGATGTGCTGACCCCGTTTACCTTCTTCCAGCAGCCATTCGATGGCCTGTTTGAAGCTGGCGGTCTGCAGGCTGCGTTCGCCGCGCTCCACACGGGCGCCCTCCCCCAGCAGGCCATCCAATTGACTGCCGAGAGCCACCATGCGCTCGTATTCCGCGGTGGCAAAGAAGTCGGGCCCCAGCCCCTGCTCGCCGGCAATGATGCCGTGGGTGCGCCGCAGCACCCGGGCCCGGACCGCGTCGCCGTCGGCGGGACGGTCCATGAGAATCTCGTAGCGCTGACCGGCGGGCTGCAGCTCGTTGATGCGGTTTTCCAGTTCCTGGAACCACGGCCCCATGAAGTCCGCATCGTGGAGTGCCTCGGCGGTGATCGCCGGCATATAGATCATCTTTTCCAGCAGGCCGAAGTCGTAGCGCCGGGCCAGGCGGCGCAGGGCGGCCATGACCGCCAGGTACTCGTTGGCGAGGCTCTCCAGGGACGGGCCGGTGATGGCCGGCGCGTCAGCGGTGACATACAGCCGGGCATTGTCCAGGGCCACCTGCAGCAGATAGGCGTTCAATGCCAGGTCGTCCTTCACATAATGCTCCTGCTTGCCCTTTTTGATCTTGTAGAGCGGCGGTTGAGCGATATAGACGTGGCCGCGCTCGACGATCTCCGGCATCTGCCGGTAGAAGAAGGTGAGCAGGAGGGTGCGGATATGGGAGCCGTCCACGTCCGCATCGGTCATGATGATGATGCGGTGATAGCGCAGCTTGTCGGGGTTGAACTCCTCACGACCGATGCCGCAGCCCAGGGCGGTGATCAGGGTGCCCACTTCCGCTGAGGATAACATCTTGTCGAAACGGGCCTTTTCGACGTTGAGGATCTTGCCCTTGAGGGGCAGGATCGCCTGAGATCGCCGATCCCGGCCCTGTTTGGCGGAGCCGCCGGCGGAGTCGCCCTCCACCAGGAACAGCTCGGACTGGGAAGGATCCCGCTCCTGGCAGTCGGCCAGCTTGCCCGGCAGGCCGGCCACATCCAGAGCGCCCTTGCGGCGGGTCATCTCCCGCGCCCGTCGGGCCGCTTCCCGGGCCCGTGCGGCATCCACGATCTTGGAGGTGATCGCTTTGCTGTCAGACGGAAATTCCAGCAGAAAGTCCTTGAGCTTCTCGGCCATGGTGGATTCCACCACGGCTTTGACCTCGGAGCTGACCAGCTTGTCCTTGGTCTGGGAAGAGAACTTGGGATCCGGGACCTTCACCGACAACACAGCCGTCAGGCCCTCGCGGGCGTCGTCGCCCGTGGGGCTGACCTTGAGTTTCTTGGTCAGGCCTTCGGCGTCCAGATAGGTATTCAGGGTCCGCGTCAGAGCGGCGCGGAAACCGGCCAGATGGGTG
>DATFML010000441.1:0-9155 GCA_035266965.1 Gammaproteobacteria bacterium | reverse complement strand
CGAGATGTTTCCCGGACGCTTCTATCTCGAATTGCACCGCACCGCGCGCGAGGGCGAAGAGGAATACCTTCACGGGGCGGTGGCGCTGGCCGCCCGGGCGGGCATGCCGGTGGTCGCCACCAACGACGTGCATTTCCTGGATCGTGACGATTTCGAGGCTCACGAAGCCCGGGTGTGCATTCACGACGGGCGCACGCTGGACGATCCGCGGCGTCCGCGTCGCTACAGTGACCAGCAATACCTCCGCAGCCCGGCCGAGATGGCCGAGTTGTTCGCGGACATACCCGAAGCCCTTGAGAACACCGTGGAGATAGCGCGGCGCTGCAACATCGAGCTGACCCTGGGCAAGAACGTGCTGCCCGATTTTCCGGTACCTGCCGGTATGGGGATTGATGACTATTTCCGGTCTCAGGCGCGGGAAGGGCTGGAGCAGAGGCTGGCGGCGACCTTCGATACCGGTGCGCCGGATTTCGCTCAACGGCGCGAACCCTACGACGCACGGCTGCGGCGGGAGCTGGACGTCATCGTTCAGATGGGCTTTCCGGGCTATTTTCTGATCGTCGCGGACTTTATCCAATGGGCCAAGGCCAACGGTGTGCCGGTGGGGCCGGGGCGCGGCTCGGGGGCCGGCTCCCTGGTGGCCTATGCGCTGACCATCACGGATCTGGATCCGCTCAGGTACGACCTGCTGTTCGAACGGTTTCTGAATCCGGAACGGGTGTCCATGCCCGACTTCGACGTGGACTTCTGCATGGAAGGCCGCGATCGGGTCATCGACTACGTAGCGAACCGCTACGGACGCGAGAAGGTTTCGCAGATCATCACCTACGGCTCCATGGCCGCCAAGGCGGTTGTGCGGGATGTGGGGCGGGTGCTCGGCCATCCCTATGGCTTCGTGGATCGCATCGCCAAGCTGATACCGTTCGAAATCGGCATGACCCTGGAAAAGGCGCTGGCCCAGGAGGAGGCGCTGCGGGAGGTCTACGAGCAGGAAGAGGAAGTGCGGGCCATCATCGATCTGGCCCGATCCCTGGAGGGGCTCGCGCGCAATGCCGGCAAACATGCCGGAGGGGTGGTGATCGCGCCTTCCAAGCTGACCGATTTCGCACCGTTGTACTGCGAGCAGGGCGGGCAGAGCCTGGTGACTCAGTTCGACAAGGACGACGTGGAAGCGGTCGGCCTGGTCAAATTCGATTTTCTGGGGCTGCGTACGCTGACCATCATCGACTGGGCGTTGCGGACGATCAACGGGAAGCTCACCGCCGACGGCGAGCCGGCGGTGGATATCACCGCTATTCCCATCGACGATCCGGCCGCCTTTGCGCTGCTGAAAGCCTGCGCGACCACGGCCGTCTTCCAGCTCGAATCCAGCGGTATGAAAGACCTCATCCGGCGTCTGCAGCCGGATGATTTCGAGGACATCGTCGCCCTGGTCGCGCTGTTCCGTCCCGGCCCACTGCAGTCGGGCATGGTGGATGACTTCATCAACCGCAAGCACGGGCGCGCCAGGGTCGAATACCCCCATCCGGACCTGGAGCCCATACTCAAGCCCACCTACGGCGTCATCCTCTATCAGGAGCAGGTGATGCAGATCGCCCAGGTGCTGGCGGGTTACACCCTGGGCGGCGCCGACCTGCTGCGCCGGGCCATGGGCAAGAAGAAGGCCGAGGAGATGGCCAAGCAGCGGGAGATATTCACCAAGGGCGCCCTGGAACGGGGTGTCGAACAAGCCACGGCGACCTACATCTTCGATTTGATGGAGAAGTTTGCCGGTTACGGTTTCAACAAGTCCCACTCCGCCGCCTACGCCCTGGTCTCGTATCAGACTGCGTGGCTGAAGGCCCACTATCCGGCCGCATTCATGGCGGCGGTGCTGTCGGCGGACATGGACAACACCGACAAGGTGGTCCGGCTGATCGACGAATGCCGGGACATGAAGCTCAAGGTCGTTCCTCCGGACATCAACCGGTCCGAATACAGTTTCACTGTGGAAGGCGACAACACGGTGGTATACGGTCTCGGCGCCATCAAGGGCGCGGGTCAGTCGGCCATCGAAGGTGTCATCGAGGAACGGGGCCGGCACGGCGGGTTCCGGGACCTGTTCGATCTTTGCCGGCGCGTGGACATGCGCAAGGTCAACCGCAGGGTCATGGAGGCCCTGATTCGAGCGGGGGCCCTGGACGGGCTGGGCAGCAACCGGGCCTCGCTGATGGCGGCGCTGCCGGCGGCCCTGAAGACCGGCGAGCAACATGTGCGCGATCATGCCGCCGGGCAGAACGACCTGTTCGGTGGCATTGCCGTGCCCGAAGTGAGCCCCCTGGAGCAGGTGGAGGTGCCCGACTGGGACGAGGATCAGCGCCTGCAGGGCGAGAAGGAGACCCTCGGGTTGTACCTCACCGGCCACCCCATCGACCGCTACGAGACGGAGCTGGCGGCGATCATCAGCGGCCGTATCGGCACGCTGACGGCATCGGTGCCGGACAGTTGGGAAGGCGGAGGCGGGCGGCGCAACGAGCGTACCGTGGTCGTGGCGGGACTGGTGGTGGCCCTGCGGGTGCGCAGCAACCAGAACGGCCGGAAGATGGCCTTTGTCACCCTTGACGACCGCACCGCGCGCATCGATGTGGGGGTCTTTTCCGATACCTTCGACCGGTATCAGACGCTGCTCGCCCGGGACAGGGTCCTGGTGGTGGAGGGTGGCCTGGGCATAGACGACTACTCCGGCGGCTACCGCCTCACGGCCGAGAAGATCCTCGATATCGCCCAGGCACGGGAGGTGTATGGCAAGCGGCTGGTGATCGGTGTCGACGCCGGGCGCGCGGGCAACGGGTTCGTGCCGTCCCTGGTGCGCGCCCTGGAGCCCTACCGGGAAGGCGCCTGCCCGGTCTGGATCGACTACCGCAACGAGCGGGCGCAAGCCCGCCTGTCCCTGGGAGAAGGCTGGCACGTGCGACCCACCGATGAGCTTCTGCATCGACTGCGTGAGCTGGCCGGCCCATCGGGCGTGCGGGTCGAATACCGCTGAACCGTTTCCTCCCCGCCTGTAATCCGCTTCGTCTGGCGTTATAATTGGCCGGGTTTTGTGTCGTACGCGCGCGACGTGGCGGCCATTGACCACTTATCAGGATAGCGGACGAACAGCGCCCATGAATCTCAATTTTCTCGACTTCGAACAGCCCATTGCGGAACTTGAGGCGAAAATCGAAGAGCTGCGCTACGTAGGCGACGATGCTGAGATCAACATCAATGAGGAAATCGGGCGTCTGCAGGCCAAGAGCCGCACCCTGACGGAATCCATTTTCTCCAGTCTGTCGGCATGGCAAATCGCCCAGCTCGCCCGCCATCCCCAGCGACCCTATACCCTCGACTATATGGGGCGGGTATTCACCGACTTCGAGGAGTTGCACGGCGACCGCAGCTTCGGTGACGACCCCGCCATCGTCGGCGGCGTTGCCCGTCTGGACGGGCGGCCGGTGCTGGTGATCGGACACCAGAAAGGACGCGACACCAAGGAAAAGCTGCATCGCAATTTCGGCATGCCGCGCCCGGAGGGCTACCGCAAGGCGCAGCGCTTGATGCAGACCGCGGAACGCTTCCGGCTGCCGGTGCTGACCTTCATCGATACCCCGGGCGCCTATCCCGGCATCGGCGCCGAGGAGCGCGGCCAGAGCGAGGCCATCGCCCGCAGTCTGTTCATGATGTCGCGGCTGCGCACCCCGGTGGTGTGCACCGTGGTGGGCGAGGGTGGCTCCGGCGGTGCGCTGGCCATCGGCGTCGGCGACCGGGTGTTGATGCTGCAGTACAGCACCTATTCGGTCATTTCGCCGGAAGGCTGTGCGTCCATTCTGTGGAAAAGCGCCGACAAGGCCCAGGATGCGGCCGAAGCCCTCGGCATCACCTCCGCCCGTCTCCATGAGCTGGAGCTGATCGACGACGTGGTGGAAGAGCCTCTGGGGGGTGCTCACCGGGACCTGGACGCCATGGCCCAGACCCTCAAACGGGCGCTGCTGCAGCAACTCGATGCTCTCGAGCAGCTGCCGGTGGAGCAATTGCTCGAGCAGCGCTACCGGCGCCTGATGGCCTACGGTCACTACGCTGAACGCTGAGCCGGCGCCCCGGGGTTGACGGCCCGCTGCGCCCGCTGCCTATGATCGTGCCATGTCTGCCGTCTCCGACCATGTCCTGAAGGTGCTCGCGGGCCTGCCCGCGGCCGGCGGCTACTGGGTCGCCTACAGCGGCGGACTGGACTCGCGGGTGCTTCTGGAACTGCTGGCAGAGCGCCGCGGCGCTCTGCCGGGCCCCCTGGGTGCGGTGCACGTTGATCACGGTCTGCATCCGGATGCGCCGCGCTGGGCGGCGCATTGTGCCGGGGTGTGTCGTGGACTCGGGGTGCCGCTTGTGCAGTTGCGGGCCAACGCCGCCGCCAACGCCGGCGACAGCCCGGAGGCGGCGGCCCGCCGGGCCCGCTATGGTGTGCTGGCCGACTGGCTGCCCGCCGGGCACTGTGTTCTCAGTGCGCACCACCGGGATGACCAGGCGGAAACACTGCTGCTGCAACTGCTGCGCGGCAGCGGTCCGCGCGGACTGGCGGCCATGCCGGTGGCGGCGCCGCTGGCCGGGGGCACCCTGGTGCGGCCGCTGCTGGAGGTGGACAGAGCAACCCTGGCCGGTGTGGCACAGGCCCGCGGCCTGGACTGGATCGACGATCCGAGCAACGCCGACACCGACTACGACCGCAATCTGCTGCGTCACCAGGTCATGCCGGTGCTGAGGGCACGCTGGCCGTCCGCCTCCGCCAGCCTGGCGCGCAGCGCCCGCCACTGCGCCGACACAGCAAAGCTTGCGGACACGCTGGCCGCGCTGGATTTGCAGGCGCTGCAGGGCACGCGCCCCGGTACCCTGAGCCTGGCCGCCCTTCGCAAGCTCGCACCCTCCCGGCAGCGCAATGTGCTGCGCTACTGGCTGCGCCGGGAGGGTTTCGCCGTGCCGTCCGCGGCGGTGCTGGGGCGCATCCTCAAGGACATTCCCGAAGCCCGCGGCGACGCCGAGCCGCGGGTGTGCTGGGCCGCTGCCGAGGTCCGCCGTTATCGCGATCAGCTGTATGTCCTGCAGGCACTGCCCAGCGTCGACCGGGGCGCGGAATATTGCTGGCAGCCGGACTCGCCCCTGGAGCTGCCGGCCTCGGCGGGAACCCTGGAGGCGGTGCCGGCGACCGGATCGGGTCTGGCCGCACGGTTTGCCGGTTGCGGGCGCTTGCGGGTCCGGTTTCGCCGCGGAGGCGAGCTGTTCAGGCCCCACGGCAGACCCCATCGTCGTGCTTTGAAGAAATTGTTCCAGGAGGCCGGCGTGCCGCCGTGGGAGCGCGAACGGGTTCCGCTGCTGTACGTCGATGGCGAACTGGGAGCCGTCGCCGGGTTCTGGGTGGGCGAAGGTTTCCAGGCAAGCGGCGACGAGCCGGGCATCGAGCTGCGCTGGCGGCTTTGGAAGCGCTGCGACTGACGGCCATCGAACGGGCGGCAGGGGCGTGGCGATTGTTCAATGGGGTGCTATCTGGTAACGTGTAGTCCCGTCTCGTGACGATTCTCGTCACTCCCCTGCTGGCCGGATTCGAATGACCCGATTCATCTTTATCACTGGCGGTGTCGTGTCCTCTTTGGGCAAAGGCATTGCCGCCGCCTCCCTGGGCGCCATTCTCGAAGCCCGCGGTCTGAAGGTCACCATGCTGAAGCTGGATCCCTACATCAATGTGGATCCCGGCACCATGAGCCCGTTTCAGCACGGCGAGGTGTTCGTCACCGATGACGGCGCCGAAACGGACCTGGACCTGGGTCATTACGAGCGCTTCGTGCGCACCACGATGACCAAGCGCAACAATTTCACCACCGGCCAGATCTACGAGAACGTCATCCGCAAGGAGCGCCGGGGCGATTACCTTGGCGGTACCGTGCAGGTCATTCCCCATATCACCGACGAGATCAAGAGTTCCATCGTGCAGGGCGCGGACGACGCCGATGTGGCGATGGTGGAGATCGGCGGCACCGTGGGCGACATCGAATCGCTGCCGTTTCTGGAAGCCATCCGGCAGATGTGTGTGGAGCTGGGCCACGACCGTGCCATCTTCATGCATCTGACTCTGCTTCCCTACATCGCCGCGGCCGGCGAGGTGAAGACCAAGCCCACCCAGCACTCGGTCAAGGAACTGCGTTCCATCGGCATTCAGCCGGATATTCTGCTGTGCCGGTCCGACCGCTCCCTGCCCGCCGAAGAGCGTCGCAAGATCGCGCTGTTCACCAACGTGGAGGAGCGTGCCGTCATCTCCGCCGTCGACGTGGACAGCATCTACAAGATCCCCCTGCTGCTGCATGCCCAGCATCTGGACGACATCGT
The DNA here is from genome assembly GCA_035266965.1 of Gammaproteobacteria bacterium. Taxonomy (GTDB): domain Bacteria; phylum Pseudomonadota; class Gammaproteobacteria; order DATFLG01; family DATFLG01; genus DATFML01. The sequence continues at coordinate 2,768 of DATFML010000441.1, read as the reverse complement.
GGTTCACAAGCTTGGCCTGTCGGTGCCACCCGCGGACTTGCACGAATGGGAACAGGTGGTCCGGGACATGGAGCATCCGGACGCGGAGGTGACGGTGGCCATGGTGGGGAAATACGTCAACCTCACCGAGTCCTACAAGTCCCTGTCCGAAGCGTTGATCCACGCGGGCATCCACACCCGCACCAAAGTCTGCATCCGGTACGTCGATTCGGAGGTCATCGAGCGCGAGGGCGTGGCGGTGCTGGAAGGGGCGGACGCGATTCTGGTACCCGGCGGCTTCGGCGAGCGCGGTGTGGAGGGCAAGATCCGCGCCGTGCAGTACGCACGGGAGAACCGGGTGCCGTATCTGGGCATCTGTCTGGGGATGCAGGTGGCGGTCATCGAGTACGCGCGCAACGTGGCGGGCATCGAGGACGCCCACAGCACCGAGTTCAAGAAACACTGCGCCAATCCGGTGGTCGCGCTGATCACCGAGTGGATGACCGACGAAGGCACCGTGGAGCGGCGCAGCGAGGCGTCCGACCTGGGCGGCACCATGCGGCTTGGGGGGCAGCAGTGCCGGCTGCAGCCCGATACGCTGGCCCGTCGTTCGTACGGCAAGGACGTGATCATCGAACGCCATCGCCACCGGTATGAGTTCAACAACCGCTACCGGGACGCGTTGGAAGCGGCCGGTCTGACCCTGTCTGGCATGTCCATGGATGGGACCCTGGTGGAAGTGATCGAATTGGCGGACCATCCATGGTTTCTGGCCTGCCAGTTCCACCCGGAGTTCACGTCCACGCCCCGTTACGGTCATCCGTTGTTTTCCGGATTCATCCGGGCGGCGCGGGAATACGCGGCCCGCGGCGCCGCCGCGGTCGCCGAGCACGGTGCCGCCCACGCCGATGCCTGATACCATTGGCCCGCGGTGCCGCCCGGCGCCAAAGCCATTCTTTCCTGAAGGATTCTAGAGCATGGATCTGTGTGGCTTTCCGGTGGGGCTCGACAGGCCCCTGTTTCTGATCGCCGGTCCCTGTGTCATCGAAAGCGAGCAGCTCGCTCTGGACACCGCCGGTCAGCTCAAGGAATTGACCGGCAGACTGGGCATTCCCTTCATCTACAAGTCTTCCTTCGACAAGGCCAACCGCTCGTCCCACGAAAGCTTCCGTGGCCCCGGTATGGAGGAAGGACTGCGCATTCTGGAGCAGGTCAGGGAGCAGATCGGCGTGCCGGTGCTCACCGACGTGCATGAGGATACCCCCCTGGAAGAGGTGGCCGCGGTGGTGGACGTGCTGCAGACGCCTGCGTTCCTGTGCCGGCAGACCAATTTCATTCAGAACGTGGCACGTCAGGGCCGGCCGGTGAACATCAAGAAGGGGCAGTTTCTGGCGCCGTGGGACATGAAGAACGTGGCCGACAAGGCCCGCGCCACCGGCAACGAACAGATCATGGTGTGCGAGCGGGGCGTGTCATTCGGCTACAATAACCTGATCTCGGATATGCGGGCGCTGGCCGTGATGCGCGGCACCGGCTGTCCGGTGGTATTTGATGCCACCCATTCGGTGCAGCTGCCGGGCGGGCAGGGCAGCCGTTCCGGCGGCCAACGGGAGTTCGTCCCGGTGTTGGCGCGGGCCGCGGTTGCCGCCGGAGTCGCCGGGCTGTTCATGGAGACCCATCCCGACCCGGACCAGGCGCTCAGTGACGGGCCCAACGCCTGGCCCCTGGGGCGAATGAGCGGACTGCTGGAGACGCTGCTGCGGATCGACGAGCTGGTCAAACACGGCGGCTTTCCCGAGAGCGGCCTGATGGACTGAAGTCGGGCCGGTGCACTATTTAGTGTCTTCGTTAAAGAACAACGTTAACCATCGGTAGAACGGAGAAGAAATGCCGAAGATATCTGCAATCCGCGCGCGCGAGATCCTGGATTCCCGCGGCAACCCCACCGTTGAGGCGGACGTGCTCCTGGACTCCGGCGTGCGGGGACGGGCGGCGGTACCTTCCGGTGCCTCCACCGGCACCCGGGAGGCCGTGGAACTGCGGGACGGCGACAAGGACCGCTATGGCGGCAAGGGTGTGCTGAATGCCGTTCGCAACGTCAATGAGATCATCGCACCCGCCCTGGCGGGCATGGACGTGGGTGCCCAGGCGGCCATCGACCGCGCGCTGATCGATCTGGACGGCACCGACAACAAGGGTCGGTTGGGCGCCAACGCCATTCTGGCGGTGTCCCTGGCGTGCGCCCATGCCGGTGCCGCCAAGGCAGGGGTGGAGCTGTACGAATATCTGACACCCAAGGGTCCCTATCAGCTGCCGGTACCCATGATGAATATCCTCAACGGCGGGGCCCATGCGGACAACAGCGTGGATCTTCAGGAGTTCATGATTCTGCCGGTGGGTGCTTCCAGTTTGAGCGAAGCCGTGCGTTACGGTGCCGAAGTCTTCCACGCCCTGAAGAAGGTGCTGTCGGATCGGTCCATGACCACCACCGTCGGCGACGAAGGGGGCTTTGCGCCCAACCTGCCGTCCAACGAAGCGGCCATTGAAGTGATTCTGGAAGCGATCGAGAAAGCCGGTTATCGGGCGGGGGAGGACATCTTTCTGGGCATCGACGCGGCCAGCTCCGAGTTCTATCGGGACGGGCGCTATGTGCTGGCGTCGGAAGGGCGTGAATTCAGCGCCGCGGAGTTCGTGGACTATCTGGCGGCGTGGGTGGACAAGTATCCCATCGTGTCCATCGAAGACGGCATGGCGGAGGCCGACTGGGACGGCTGGAAGCTGCTGACCGA
>DATFML010000440.1:0-2255 GCA_035266965.1 Gammaproteobacteria bacterium | reverse complement strand
AAGTCAACGGCAACCTGGTCCATCGCGCCGAGACGGCGGCCTCCTCGGTGGTCGCCCTGTCGGCCAAGACCGGGGACCGGGAGAGCGCCAAGGCAGCCGAGTAATTCTTGACTGGATTAGTCAAGAACCGCATAATTTCGGGCAACTGTTGACGAGCCAGGCTTCTTCTGGAGAACGTGTTATGACTGATGCAGCAACCGACACCGTCGCGACGGACAGCCCGCTGATTTTCACCGAGGCGGCCGCGACGAAAGTCAAGGAACTGATCGACGAGGAAAACAACCCCAACCTGAAGCTGCGTGTCTTCGTGTCCGGCGGCGGTTGCTCCGGGTTCCAGTACGGTTTCACCTTCGACGAGAACGTCAACGATGGTGATACCGAGGTGGAGAACGGCGGTGTCACCCTGTTGGTGGACCCCATGAGCTTCCAGTACCTGGTGGGTGCGGAAATCGACTACACGGAAGGTCTGGAAGGGGCCCAATTCGTCATCCGCAATCCCAACGCCGTCACCACCTGCGGTTGCGGCTCGTCCTTCTCGGTCTGATTCCACTGGGAATACCGGACGGCCCCGGCGTGTTGAGCGCCGGGGCCGTCTGCTGTTAGCTGGGCCCTTCCCCCTGTTGCCGCGGCTGGTTCCTCCATCCCCCCGGCAGCGGTCCAACCCCGCCTGCGCTTCTGTTATTCTTGTCTGCCTTGCCGGGTGGCGGTCCCACCCTGGCTGCCGAGCGGCACTGGGCCATCCCTGACGCCCGCATCAACCAGGGGAAGCATGATGAACGAGTACCTGCCAGGCCTGGAAGGCGTTCCAGCCACCAATTCGAATATCTCCTTCCTGGACGGCCAGACCGGCATCCTGACCTATCGGGGCTACCGGATCCAGGACCTCGCTGTGCAGAGCAGCTTCGAGGAGGCCGCCCTGCTGCTGTTGGACGGCCGCCTGCCGACGGTGGAAGAGCTGCACGAGTTCGACGACCAGTTGCGCCGCAACCGGCGTGTCAAATTCAAGGTCCGGGAAATCATGAAGTACCTGCCCACCAGCGGGCATCCGATGGAGATGCTGCAGACGGCCATGGCCAGCCTGGGTATGTTCTACCCCGGCGACGAGCATCTGACGGTGGGAGACCGGGCCCTGGGGCTGGACTACGTTCACAACGTTTCGGTGAAGATTCTTGCCCGCATGGCCACCCTGGTGGCCATGTGGGAGCATATCCGCAGTGGTTACGACCCCATTCCGCCCCGCCAGGACCTGACCTACGCGGAAAATTTTCTGTACATGTTCAACGGCAGGGAGCCGGACCCGTGCCTGGCACGCATCATGGATGCGTGTCTGATCATGCACGCCGAGCACACCATCAACGCGTCCACCTTTGCCGCTCTGGTGGCCGGTTCCACCCTGGCCAGCCCCTATCTGGTGATCGCCGCGGCCATCGGCACCCTGGCCGGTCCCCTGCACGGTGGTGCCAACCAGAAGGTGGTGGAAATGCTCCGGGAAATCGGCCGACCCGGGAACGTGCGCGGTTGGTTGGACAAGAAGCTTGCCGGCAAGGAAAAGATCTGGGGCATGGGCCATCGCGAGTACAAGGTCAAGGACCCCCGTGCCATCATGATGCAGAAACTGATGGAGCGTCTGGTGGAATACCGGGGCGGCAGGATCAGCCCCATGTTCGAGACGGCGCTGGCGCTGGAGGAAGCCTGTGAGGAGCGTCTCGGGCCCAAGGGCGTGTATGCCAACGTCGACTTCTACTCCGGGATTCTCTACACGGAAATGGGCATTCCGGCCGACCAGTTCACGTCCGTCTTCGCCGTGGCCCGTTGCGCCGGCTGGCTCGCCCATTGGCGCGAGCAACTCAAGGACAATCGCATCTTCCGGCCCACCCAGGTCTATACCGGCGAGGACGTGCGGGACTACGTACCCATCGAGCAGCGCTGAAGGCGGGACCTGACGGCATCCCTCGCCCGCCCGGGCGGCTGTAGTCGGGCCGGCGCTCCGTGCGCTGACGCCCCCACCCGTCGCCTGAGCCGCACTGCGCTCAGCTTGCGCCGCCACCCCAGTACACGGCGCCCAGCACCCGTTCTCCACGGGCTCCGGTGACCGCCGGCAGGTTGCCCGGCTGTCCTGCCAGGGTCCGGCGGGCCAGCCACGCAAAGGCCACGGCTTCCACCCACTCGGGGTCGACGCCGTAGGCGGCCGTGCTCTCCACGACGCGGGAACCGAGCCTGGCGCCCAGGCGCTTCATCAGCTCCCCGTTGTAGGC
>DATFML010000439.1:0-4873 GCA_035266965.1 Gammaproteobacteria bacterium | reverse complement strand
ATCGTCCAGGGGCACCGGCCGGCAGCGGGCCCCGCGGGCCACGTTGCTGACCCAGCCGCCGCCCTCGCGCCGCATGGCCGCCACGGCGCGGCCGCCCACCACGAACACCCGCCAGTCGTGCCACCTGCCCTCGCCGCTGTCCAGGTAGCGCTGCAGATAGTACACACCGTTGTAGGGCTCGCTGTCAGGCAGGGAGGTATCGGGGGCGATGCGTACCACCCCCTCTCCCTGGGATCCGAACAGCGGCTTGCAAACAAGCGTGTGACCGGCCCGGTGCTCTCTCAGCATCACCGACCAGGCGTGCATCGCGTCGCGGGTCACCCAGGTTGCTGGCACCGGCAGACCGGCGCGGGCCAGGGTGAGCGTGGTGAGGGCTTTGTCCACGCTGCGTTCGATGGCACGACCGTCGTTGTACACGGGGACGCCGATCTCCTGCAGGGCGTGCAGCACGTTCAAGTGGAAGATGACCTCTTCCAGGGTGCCGGCGGGCACGCCGCGCACGAACGCTCCGTCGGGCAGCCGCGGCTCGAAGCCGGGGATACGCACCACCGGCGGCTCCCCCGCCACTGCCAACCGGCAGTCCGCCAGGGACACGAAGCGGCTTTCGCAGCCCCGGGCGGCGAACGCCTCCCGCAGACGGGCGCCGTGCCAGCCCGGATCGTCCGTGAAAATGGCGATCCCCCTGCTCACGTTGCGCCCCCGAACGATTGCTGCAGCAGTTCCTCGTCCACACGCCCGGCGCGGAAGGTGTGTCCGCTGTCCAGCGCGCTGACGCTGACGGCGGCCGGGCTGAACAACATGGGATCGATCTGAAAGAAGTCGTAGTCATAGGACTTGAAGACCTGCGCGAATGGACGCCCGTAATCGTTGGACTCGCTGGCCGGAAGCGACCGCGCCAGGGCGCGGGCGGCCTGATCGTCACCGCTCACGTAAAGGTGCACCCTGCCGGCGAACACGATGGCGTCGTTGGTGCGCCCCATGGCCTGAACGAACTCCGGTGCGGGTGGGGGCAACGGCGCGCTGCCCATACCGTCGACGATGCGATCCAGGGGAAACGCCAGTGCATGCACCTTGTGCAGTGCCACTTCCAGCACCCGCGCCACCACCTGCACGGTACCCGCCAGACTGCAAGTCGGCGTGAGTATCAGCGTCAGGGCGGGCGGTTCCAGACCGCAGTCCGCGGCGATCTTTTCCACCAGGGCCGGCGGCGGACGCTTGTCCACTTCCAGCACCAGGCACCCGGAGTCGGCACGGTCCCGATAGTCCAGTTCCCCGAACAGCGCTTCCTTTACCGACAGCGCCCGTGCGGGCCCCGAGCCGAGAGCATGGAAGGCGCCCTTGCCCTCCCCGTGGCTGAGGCTCCAACCGGCGTATTGACTGCCCAGGCAGGCCAGCACCGGCGCGTTGGCGTGCACCGTAACCCCGACGGGCCAGGCAGCGGTCTCGCTGTGGGTCAACGTCACCCGACCCAGGCCCCCCAGGCAGATTTCGGCGACGCGGCGGCCCGCTTCCAGTCCGCCCGCCACGTCGATACCCCCGTCGATCACGGTGCAGCCGTTGTCCAGACGCTCGACCGCCACGTCGAGCAGTGCCGCGTCCTGTATCAGCGCGTCCACCAGTGGCGCGGCCAGCGCGTTCACACTCGCTCCCCAGGCGGCCGAGCGCCGGGAGATCCCCGTGGACTGCCCGCTCATGGCACCCCTCCGTAAAGCGGCGTCCGGCTCGACGAGTGCCCGCCCAGGGACCCGCCCAGCGCCGTCCACCGGGCGGTAACGGTGGCCGTCACGGTGCCCGGCTGCGCACCGCTGGCGTGAACCGTGCAAACCGGTTCACCCGCACGAATGTGGCTTGCCGGCTGGGGCAGGTCCCGGCACCAGCGCGGCCAGCGCTGACGGGGGTCAATGCGCAGGTCCTCGCGCGCGTAGACGACACGGCAGGCATGCAACCGCCGTGAACGCCAGGACAGTCCGGCGGGCAACCGCCCCGTGCAGGCGCGCAGGTGCAGCGACACCAATCCATCCTCCGTGTCGGGCTCGTACAGTTCCAGCGTGGCGCAGGGTCGCGGATTGATTTCCAGCACCTGGCAACCGGAATCCGAGGCAATGAAATCCAGCCCGTTGATGCCCTTCAGAGAAAACGCCCGCACCAGGCCCGCCACGTAGGCGGCAACCGCGGCCTGCTGGCGGCGCGGCAGTGCGGCGTGGTTGATCGCCCCGCCATAGCGGAACGGACTGGCGGGATCGTCCGGATCGGTCCACAACGTATTGAACCCGATGATCTGAGCCCGTCGTCCGTCGGCCACAAACAGTGCGGACATGGCCTGTCCGGCCACTTCGCGCTGCAACAGCCATCCGGGCGCCAGCCTGTCGTTGTCGATGCCGTGGTGTACATGTGCCCCACCGTCGGCGCGGGCGTCCTTCGCCAGCCAGCCCTGCGCATTGCGCCGCGGCGCAAACGACACCTCCGGATGGGGGATCTTGAGCGCGTCCAGCACCGTGAAGAGCACGTTCGGGTCCTTGACGGCGCGCACCACGTCGGCGTCGTTACCGGCAATCCTGTGGCCGCTGTCCCCCACGCCGTCCAGCAACTCGGGCCGACTCTCGAAGCCGCTGCCGTAGATCACCACGCCGGCGCCGTGGGCAGCGCGCAGCGCACCCAGGTCGGCGCGCAGCCTTACCCCGTCTATGCCCTGATCCGTCACATGGAGCGGCACGTAACGCCGGGCATGGGCACGGGTTTCACGATCACCGAAGCAGTCCAGCACGATCGGCCGGCTGCCGCTGCGCACCGTCGACGCCGCCAGTGCCCGCGCCGCCGTTGAAATCACCACCAGCGTGTGGGAGCCGGCCCGCATGTTACTGGGCCGCCTCGTAGGCCTGTTCGAAGCTCAGATACTGGGGCTTGTCGGCTTCCCGCATCCGGCACAGCAACCCGTACTGGACCTGATACTTGACGTTGCCGATCGCCAGCGCACCGATCCCCACCGCACCGCTCGGCGAACCCTCGATGGCCTCGGCGTCGTCCTGTACGCCGACGCCCTCGATGCCGGCCGGTGGCACCGCGTTGACGTCGGCGGCCACCAGCAGCGCCGACGCCGCGGCAACCAATTCCGCCGACAACACCTGTACCCCCGCCTTGGCGGCGGACAACACCACCTGCGCATCCTCCAACGCCTGCCGCTTGTGATCGTCGTCGGCACTGCTGGCGGCATTCATGGTCACGTCGTAACGCTCTGCGCACAACGTCACCGCGCGCCGCGCCGCCTCCATGCCGTTGTGGCTCGCCAACGTCACCCGGGCGCCCTCGCGGGCGGCGAGGACCGCCGCAATGGCACCCACCGGCCCGGTCCCGAAAACCAACGTGCGGGTGCCGTCCAGACTCTTGTGGTGCGTGTTCTGCAGGGTCTTCTTGACCGCCGCAACCATTGCCGCGGCGGTGGTGAAAGCGCCGCTGGGGTCCGCGAACACGGACACCTCGAAGGGCGGGACCATGGCCTTGCGGGCGGTTTCCAGCATGTCCACCGCCAGGTGCACATCGCGGCCGCCCAGAAACACGCCGGTGCGTCCGGCGCCCTTCGGTCCACGGGAAAATATCGCGTCCTGCACGAGATCCGTCACGTCCTCCAGGGAGACGCCCGTGTAGGGCGTCACCGCGTCCCAGCCGGCGTCGTAGGCCAGATTGACGTCGAAGGGGCTGACGTTGGGCGTGGGCGTCAGCATATGCAGTAAGTAGGGTTTCTCCATAAGCGGTCGGTCCTGGATTGGGTCAGTGTCAGGCAGTGGTGCCGGCGTGCCGGCTCACTGCCGATTCCTCCTGCCACACGCGACTGCCGGCGTTGCGCGGGCGCAGGTCAAGAAACGCCAGCGAGGGCGTGTCGCGGAAGTGGCGTCGCGCATCGGCCGCCAGGCCCTGGGCCCGTTCCGCGCCTTTCACGAGGCAGAATCCGGTAGGGCCCCACGAACTCTGGCCTATGCCGACCGCGCCCCTGGCACGCAGCCATGCCATGGCATCGGCAACACGGGAACTGCTGAACCGTCCGCCCTGGGCAATGGCAAAGTGGTCGCCCAGGCGACGTTGGATTTCGTCCACGGCGGTACCGAACGCCGGCAGGTCGGCATGCACAAGTGCGGGCAGCGCCTGCATCAGCAGCAGGTGGCTGATGTGAGCGGCCTGATCGGCGGGGAACGCCGGCAACGCCTCGAACGCAGCGGACTCCCGGCTGCCGTGCAGACCCTGGCCCCGACGGTCCAACACCAGCAATACGCGCCAGTCGGAAGGTACGTCCAGACGCACGGTCACCGGCGGCGGAGCCGCCTCATGAGGCGCATGGCCGCCGTCGACGATGAAACCACCGCTTTCAAAAGCGCCGATTCCGATACCCGAGCGGGCGCCCCGGTCAGTGATCTGCGCGACCTCGCGGGCATCGGTACGCCGGCCGTAGAGGCGGGCCACGGCCGCGCCCACCGCCAGGGCCAACTGGGTACCCGATCCCAGACCCACGTGCTCCGGAATGCCCTGTTCTACATCCAGGCGCACGCTTTGCGGCAGGTCCCATGCTGACGTCAACCGCCGCGCATACTCGGCCGCCCGATCGGCACCCGGCCCGCTGGCGGCGATGGAACGCGAGGGTGCGGCACGCAGACGCACTCCGATACCTTCCAATGTCATGCCGAGACTGCCGAAACGACGTCCCAAGTCGCCGTTGAGGTCGATAAACCCCATGTGCAGCCGCGCCGGTGCCTCGACCCATACGCAGCCGACAGCAGAACCTGCATCGCGAGCGATTGCATTCATGTCCGCCATGGAGCAACTAGCGTGCCATTCGGCTTTTTACCGCCGACGCGGCCACTTGCACCCGGGTCGGAAGATCACT
>DATFML010000438.1:0-5754 GCA_035266965.1 Gammaproteobacteria bacterium | reverse complement strand
GCATTCCCGCGGTTATGGAGAGGCATGCATCATAGGCGTGATCCAGCCTATGGGCGCGCAGGCCGAGGCCATCACCGTGCGCGCAAAGTCGGACCCCGGACTGTTCAAAGCGCCGGATTCGGCCAACGCCAGTGTGGCGGTGCGCTGAAACCGCGTTCAAACGTCTGATCTGAGCACCCGCTACTCCCAGGGCCCGACTTCGGCGACCACACCCTGAACCGCGCGGGCTTCGCGCAGCGGTGAAAACAATGCCGCCTTGTCGGCGCAATGCCGTTCCAACGCGGCATAGAATGCCGGGTCGCATTCGGCGCGCCGCAGCTGCCCGGCCAATCCGAGTTCGTCTTCCACCGGGTAGTAGCCCGGATATTCCTCACCCAGCAGGCCCAGGGAGCCGTCGATGCGCGACGCTATGATCGGCAGCCCGGCCACTGCCGCCTCGGACACCACATTGGCGCCACCCTCCATCCGCGATGACAGCACCATCGCGCGGCAACGTCCCATCAGGCGGCGCACCTGCCAGTGGGGAAGCTCGCCATACCAACGGTAACGGGGATTGCGTGCCATTTCCGCGCGCGCCGCTTCGGCCCATGTTTCATCGTGGGCCTTGCCGGCGTGGAGGATGCGGATGCGGGAATCCTCGCTCAGGCGGCGGGCGGCCAGAGCGGCACGGAACGGATCCTTTTCCTGCCGAAGATGCCCGATGACGCAGACGGGGAAGCCTTTGCTGGCCCGCCGATAGCTCTGTGGAAGCGGCAATGCCGACTGATGCACGACGCGCACCTTGTGTCGGTGTTGCATGGGAAGCGCCTCCCGAGCTTTGTCATGGAGAACGATAAGCCGGTGTGCCCGGGCGATGGAGTCGAGGGTGGTGTCAGGGTGGCTGTGAATGAAGCGGTAAAGGTCGGTGCCGGTGAGTGCTACAATCAGGCGACGGTCCGGAAAGCGCTCATGGAACAGACGGATCGCCGGCGCGCTGCGCCAGGCGTGCAGGGCAATCATTGCATCGGCGCGAGCGCCGTTGTATTCCGTCGCGATATCCACGCGGTGCCCGTCCTGGCGCAGAAATTGCGCCCAGCGCACCGCCGTGGCCCGGTTGCCGGCGCGGGCACTGGGCCGTGCGGGGGTGATCAGGACAATTCGCATAGGCTATATATCATTCCATGGAAAATGATCGCGCACACCTGCTTCGCCACTTGAAGGACGCTCGCCGCCGGACACTGGACCTGCTCGAGGGTCTGGAGGGCGACCGGCTCATGGGCCCCAAGCTTCCGATTGTCAATCCGGCGCTCTGGGAAGTCGGCCATGTGGCCTGGTTCCACGAGTACTGGATACTGCGTCATCTGGACGGCCGCGGCTCGTTTCTGCCCCGCGCAGACGAGCTGTACGACTCCTCCAATGTAGCCCACGACACCCGTTGGGCCCTTGGTCTGCCCTCGCTCGCGCACACGATTGAATACATGGACCGGGTGCACCATGCCTTGATCCGGCGCCTGGACCATGAACCGGACGCTACGGAGAAATATTTCTACCAGCTTACGATCTTCCATGAAGACATGCACACCGAGGCGCTCATATATACGCGCCAGACCCTGGGCTACCCGCCTCCCGTCTTTGCCGGCCGGAGTGGACAGACCCAGGCGGTGGGCGCACTGCCGGACGACGTCACCGTTGCGGGCGGCACCCTGCAGCTGGGTGCGGAGCCGAACCAGGGCTTTGTGTTCGACAATGAAAAATGGGCGCATCCTGTCGAGGTCGCACCGTTTCGTATCGCGCGTGCGCCGGTCACCAATGGGGAATTCCGAGATTTCGTCGCCGCCGGCGGATATGCCCGACGGGAGTACTGGAGTGACGAAGGTTGGGGCTGGCGGGAGCAGACCGGGCTGCGGGCGCCGGTGTATTGGCGCTCCGTGGACGGGGACTGGGAGGTGCGCCGGTTCGATCGCTGGGAACCGCTGATGCCCCATCAGCCCGCAAACCATATCAGCTGGTATGAAGCTGAAGCGTACTGTCGGTGGGCAGGACGCCGCTTGCCCACCGAAGCCGAGTGGGAAATGGCCGCGGCCACTGAACCCGGTAAGGACGCTGCCAGCGTTGCGAAGCGTCCTTACCCCTGGGGCGCCGCGCCGGCTCAAACGCAGCACGCGAATCTGGATGGCCACCATGGGGGTTGCATTGACGTGGCGGCCAAGCCGGATGGCGACAGCGCGCACGGGTGCCGTCAGCTGTTCGGCAATGTCTGGGAATGGACGGTGAGCGACTTTCAGCCCTATCCGGGTTTTTCCCCCGATCCTTACAAGGACTATTCCCTACCCTGGTTCGGCAGCCGCAAGGTGCTGCGAGGCGGAGCCTGGGCTACCCGCTCACGGTTGCTGTGGAACACCTGGCGCAACTTCTTCCCGCCCGATCGCAACGACATCATCGCCGGCTTCCGTACCTGTGCCCTGGAGCGGCCGAGCTTTGCGGTCGGGACCTGAAGGCGCCAGGGCGAAGCAGACCCGGCGCGCCTGTGTCGCTAAAGACCCGGGCGAGCGGTGCCGCCCGAGCCGCAGCGCCCTCTGACGAGTTTCTTGAGGGCATCCAGGTCCCGGCATCGATCGAGTTCTGCCGCGTCCAGGCAACGGGATAAGCTTCCGTCGTTCACCACGAAAACCGCCGGCAAACGGACGTCGCCGGCGTGGTAGCGTTCAATGAATTCGTCCCGGTGCAGGAATTCACATTCCGTGTCCAGACTCTCCAGGAATTGCTGCCACTCCCGATGCATGGCGAAGTACCCATGAGTCAATGCGCAAAGCCGACAGGAATACGTGCGGGGTGACACGATCTTGCGGCCGATATCGGCAATGGTATTGAAAAGGCCGCTGTCTGCGTTGTACACGAATATCAAGCTCACGGCGTCCCTCGCTTCCGCCAACCTTGACTCGTATGCTCACGCGGTTGGCGGGCGGACTGAAAGGAAGGCGAATTCCGATACCGGCAGAGTCGGGCCACCCGTACCTTACCAGACAGCCGCGCTTGGCCGGCTATTGATCTCGGAGCCCGATCCTTTTTAGAGCATACCCGGCCAACGCATGTCAAACTTCGGGTATCCCCCCTCAATGCCTGACGAAAGGGTGCCGCTATTCGGAAGACTTCTTCACCCTGGGGCAGTCCGGTAAACGCCAACCAGCCAGGGACAGCGACTTTTCCTTCCATGAGCGTTCCCGGACCGTCACTCTGAGCTTCAACATTCACCCGAAGAAACACCCTGGATGACGCCGCGGGTTCGTCACCGACCGGAGCCCGGCCCGGCCATCATGGTCGTTGACAGGGACCGCGCCGCAGGGCTCCGGCCCCATACAGGGCAACAGAACCGCTTGCGATTGCCGGTGCGTACTACGGGTCTGCCCCCCCTTGCACTCTCCGTGCGGAGGAGCGCGATAGCTCTGCCGTCAGGACCCGGCGCATGGCGTCTTCCACTGACATGTCCACTGGCACGATCTGCGAGCTGGGAAGGTAGAGTGTGAAGCCGCCTATCTGGTAGCTCATCGGCAGATACACGGCGGCAATGTCTTCTGATGAAGGCAGCGCAGGCAGGTCCCGAACATGTTCGGCAGTGCGGAACCCCAACAGCCGGGCGCTTCCGACGGTGACCATCACGACCTGCTGAACATTGGGATGCTGCTGTGCGCCGGACAGGTACGACATGAAATCCCGCAACGCGGTGTACACCGATTTGATGAGCGGAATACGCTCGAGCAGATCCTCCGTGAACTGAAAAATCCGCCGGACCAACCAGGCGTTGAGCGCCAAACCGATGAAGAACAGGATAACCAGCCCCGCAACCAACCCCATGCCGGGCCAGTAGTACCGTTCGGGGACGATCACTGAGATGACCGGTCTGAGGCCCCGCTCGATCAGGACTCCCGACCAGTAGACGAGATAGATGGTAAGGGCCACCGGAACGACGGCCACCAGGCCCTTCCACAGCTTGTTCCATACGTAATGCATGTCCCGACTCCTTTGGCGCAGAACCCCTATGCTAAGCAAGATAGCCAACGCAGGGAGGCGCTACAGGACCGGGAAAGAGGTGTTAGGTTCCATCCCCAAGGGAGGCGCCGGTGGAGGACGCCCGGGCACCGGGCAGGCCGTTCCGTCAGGTGGGAGCCGGTGTGAGGCGTGGCTGCAAGGCGATCTTTGCCGGCCCCTGCTCAGCGGTGGTTTGCCGCTCGGCGGTATCCGCTCCGGGGATGCGGCGCCGGCCTGGGCAGGTCGGCGCGAGGCGGCTGATCAGCGGGCCAATTCCGCCAGGACGTTGAGACTGTATTTCGCCTCGGTGCTTCCCCCCGCGGCGGCCAGCCGGTACCAGTGTCTTGCCTTGGCAAAATTGCGCGGCACGCCGGCCCCGACCTGATACATCTGGCCGAGATTGAACTCGGCGTTGGCATCACCCTTCTTGGCCGCTTTCTCGAACCATTTCAGCGCGATTTGATAACTTTTCGACAGGCCTTTGCTGTAAGCACTCTGATAGTCCAGCCCGAGCCAGTCTTCCGCCGCCGCGTTGCCCGACCTGGCCGCCGCTTCCAGTTTGATGAGCGCATGTCTGCTCTTGGCTGACGCCAGGAACAGCCTTTCGGCGTGGTTGTGGGGTACGGCCAACGCCGACGGGCCTGTGGCCATTGCCGCAGCGACGGCAACGGCTCTGAAAAGTGCCTTCACGGTACGGGGCTCCTGCTTCGGCTCACTCCAGGGCAACCTTGCCCTACTTGAATGAGCCAACTGCGATGTCAAGGATCATGACACAGTTCAAAGTGGGCGGCTTTCCTCGCTGCCGACCTGGCGTGGCTGAAATCATACTGCGAACGCGGGTGGTTTGCAGTGCGGTTTACGTCTCCTGAACGAGAATTCCGCGCCCCGCATCGGCGACGGCATCGTGACCGCTGTTGTCCAGTGCATCGAAGATGGAAACGTCCGTGCTCGTGAAGCCGACCATGCCCATGGGCACAGGTGGGCGTCAGCGCCGCCGGCACCCATGCTTCTGGAGTTGATGCTGCCCGACAAGGACGGCATCAGGATCCGCTGGGAGGTGCGGAGCTTGTCCGCGCTCCCCATCATCAGGGCAAGTGACCGCCCCCTGCCGCCGTTCTCTGTTGTCCTGTCCGCATTACTCGGCCCGACGAGGTCGTCAGGGTGTCGGTATTTGTTACGCTTTTATCCTGTTAGTTATACGAACTACCTATCTCTCTATAATAAGAACGCTCTCTAAGCTACTCGAATAACAGCTACTTTAATAATCACTAATAAAACCTAAGTGTCGCTGTGCTTTACACCTCATCGCCGCCGTTGCGCAAACCGCCGGACCGTATAGTCCAGCCTCTTGTATTCATTAGAGGTTTAGGAAATGGCACGCATTCTGCTGGCGTCGGTCTCCAGACATCCCGACATCTCAGTCTTTGCATACAAGGAATCAGAAGAATGAAAAGCCATACAGCGCTCGTGGCGGCCGCCCTGTTTACCCTGACCGCAGCAAGCGGCGCCCAGGCGAGCACGTATTACCTGAACCAGACGAACCTGAGTGGCTCCGGCTATGCCGATGGCATCTCCTACATCAAGGTGGATGTCACGCAACCCACTGCCGGCGAAATTCAGTTCACGGTTTCCCCACAGAACCCTATCTCAAACGCCCTGCTGATGGGGTTCGGTTTCAATACCGTCGGCACGACCATAACGACCAGTCAGATTCAGGCGCCGACAGGCTGGACGGCCGGCGGAAGCGGG
>DATFML010000437.1:0-2553 GCA_035266965.1 Gammaproteobacteria bacterium | reverse complement strand
CGCCTGCAATCAGGCCGCAGCCCCTTTCCCAGTGGTCGCGGGCAGTCACCCCGGGCGGCGGCAGGATTGCCGAGTTATACGGATTCGGCGGGGCGGGTCTGCAGGCGGCGGGCATCGTGCGGGGTTTCATCCTTGCGCTGGCGCTGGTCGGAAATGTCCCTTTGGCCATCGCAGCGCGTCTGGTGTGTCGCAAAGCCCCGGGGCTGGTTGCACAGTCGGTAGTGCTGCTGGCCGTCGTCGCCCTCGTCTGGTTTGTTGAAGACGAAACCATCATGACCTTCGCGTTCTTCGGGTACGCTGCTGTGGTGTCGTTCGTGACATGGCAACGCCATCGCAGCGCCCGTCCGTTCATGTCGTAACGGATCGCTTTGCTCCCCCAGGGCACGCGGAGCCGACCCGAAGGACCTACGTGTGACGGTTTGGGGAGCAGGGTGACGGCTGAGGGGCGTCCGTGCTACGTGGCCCTTGCCGTAATGTGCTGCCTCCAGTGCGGCAGTGGCTGTCGCACCCCCATCGGACCGACAGCGCGCCGCTTCTCCGGCAGCTTCGACTGATCCCATGGGCTTTCCGGTTTATTGGGCCGCCAGGATGCTTGACCTTATAGGTTACTATAGGGTTTAACCTTTCAGTTGTCCGGAGGTGAAGCCATGCAGACCATGACCATCGGCCGCCTCGCCCGGCAAGTGGGGGTGGCGGCCGGCACACTGCGATATTACGAGCGCCTGGGATTGATCACGCCGGCCCAGCGTACCGCGTCGGGCTATCGTGTCTACGGCCATGATGCCGCCCGCCGCCTGCGGTTCATACGCCGGGCCCAGGCGTTGGGCTTTTCCCTGGAGGAAATCGCCGAGCTGCTGGCCTTGAGCGACAATCCGCGCGCCAGCGCCGGCAAAGTCAAACGGCTGACCCAGAAGAAGGTGGACGATATCCAGGCCCGCATCCGCGACCTGCAGCGTATGCAGCAGGGCCTGGAGTCCCTGGCCGAGCGCTGCAGCGGCCACGGGCACACGGCGGAATGTCCCATTCTGGCAGCCCTGAATCACGACGACGGGTAATCGATCATGCAGACCATTGAGCTCGGCATCGAAGGCATGACCTGCGCGAGCTGCAGCGCCCGCGTGGAGCGCGCCCTGCGCAAGCTGGCCGGAGTGAGCGAGGCCAGCGTCAACCTGGCCACTGAGCGGGCCAGCGTCAGCTTCGATCCGGCCGCCCAGCCCCTGGCCGGTGTGGTGGAGGCGGTCACCGGTGTGGGTTACACACCGGTGACCGCGGAGCTGGAAATCGGTGTCGGGGGCATGACCTGCGCCAGTTGCAGCGCGCGGGTGGAACGCAAGCTCGGCAAGCTGCCCGGGGTCCTGTCGGCGAGCGTGAACCTGGCCACGGAGCGGGCCAGTGTGCGCTATGTGCCGGCTACCGTCGGGCCCGACGACTTCGCGCGGGCCATCGAGGACGCCGGCTACGAGGCGCGGCCCCTGGATGAAGACGACAGCGACCAGGAGGCGCGCACCCGGCGGGCGAGCCTGCACGCCATGCAGCGGGACATCTGGACGGCGGTGCTGTTCACGGTGCCGGTGCTGGTGCTGTCCATGGGCGCGGTGTTCATTCCCGCTTTCGGCGCCGCCCTTCAGCGCAGCGCGCCCTGGCCGGCGTTCTGGGAGTGGGTGCAGCTGGCGCTGGCCAGTGTGGTGTTGTTCGTGCCGGGCCGGCGCTTCTTCCGCCCCGGCTGGATCGCCTACCGCCATCTGTCCCCTGACATGAACAGTCTGGTGATGACCGGCACCGGTGCCGCGTATCTGTACAGCGTGGTGGTGGTGCTGTTGCCGGGGCTGTTTCCGCCGGAAGCGAGGAACCTGTATTTCGATTCAGCCGCCGTGGTCATCACGGTCATCCTGTTCGGCAAGTATCTGGAGGAGATCGCCAAGGGACGCACCAGCGCCGCCATCAAGAAGCTGATCGGTCTGCAGGCCAAGACCGCCCGGGTGGTGCGTGATGGCGAGGAACAGGAGGTGCCGATCCGTGGTGTACGCCCGGGGGATCTGGTCATCGTGCGGCCCGGTGAGCGCATCCCGGTGGACGGCACGGTGCGCGAAGGTTCCAGCTACGTGGACGAATCCATGTTGACCGGCGAGCCGGTGCCGGTGGCCAAGGCGCCCGGTGACCGGACCGTGGGCGGCACGGTCAATCAGCATGGCGTGCTGCGCATCGAGGCCCAGGAGGTGGGCAAGCAGACCGTGCTGGCGCAGATCATCCGGCTGGTGGAGCGGGCCCAGGGCTCGAAGCTGCCCATCCAGGGCCTGGCGGACCGGGTGGTGCGGGTGTTCACGCCCCTGGTGCTGGCCACCGCCGCGGTCACTTTCGCGGTATGGCTGGCGTTCGGGCCGCCGCCGGCCATCACCCTGGCGCTGGTCAGTGCCGTGGCGGTGCTGGTGGTGGCCTGTCCCTGTGCCATGGGCCTGGCCACGCCGGCGGCCATCATGGTGGGCAGCGGTCGCGCCGCCGAGCTGGGCGTGTTGTTCCGCAAGGGCGAGGCCCTGGAGACCCTCAGCCATGTGG
>DATFML010000436.1:0-8021 GCA_035266965.1 Gammaproteobacteria bacterium | reverse complement strand
AAGCGGCTGAAGCTCTGCGCCGACGCTGCCACTTCGACCTGCTGATCGTCGATATCCGGCTGCCCGGGCTGTCCGGTCTGGAATGGCTGCGCAGCATCCGCGACCAGGGCGACCGCACCGACGTGATCTTCATGACCGCTTTTGCGGACATGGACATCGCCATCCAGGCCCTGAGAGCGGGCGCGGCGGATTTTCTCCTCAAGCCCTTCCGGGTGGACCAGATGTCGGCGGCCGTGGACCGCTGCCTGGAACGCCGTCGCATGGAACGGGAAAACGTGGTCCTGCGCCGGGAAGTGGAGGGCCTGCCCAGTCTCGACGGTATCGTCGGGGAGAGCGCCGCGATCGGGGAAGTGGCCCGCATTGCCGGGCGCGTGGCTCCCACGGCCTCGACCGTGCTCATCGACGGCGAAACCGGTACCGGCAAGGAACTGGTGGCCCGCGCCATTCACCGGTTGAGCGGCAGATCGGGGCCCTTCGTGGCGGTGGACTGCGGCGCCATTTCGCCGGATCTGCTGGAAAGCGAATTGTTCGGACACACCAAGGGCGCCTTTACCGGTGCCCAATCGGCCCGGGAGGGGCTGTTCAGCTTTGCCCACACGGGCACCTTGTTTCTGGACGAGATCGGCGAAATGCCCCTGGCCATGCAGGCCAAGCTGTTGCGGGCCCTGGAGGAGCGGGCGGTCCGCCCGGTGGGCGCAGATCGGGAAATGCCGGTGGACAGCCGCGTGATCGCCGCCACCAATCAGCCCCTCTACGAGAAGGCTAAGGAAGGCCGCTTCCGGGAGGACCTGTACTATCGCCTCAACGTGCTGGCCATCACCATGCCGCCGCTGCGCGAGCGCCTGGAAGATATTCCGCTGCTGGCCAGGCATTTCATGTCCACCCTGGCCAGCGCGTTGCGGGTGCCGCCCATTAACCTGACCCATCACGACATTGCCCGCCTGCAGGGCTACGACTGGCCCGGCAATGTGCGCGAGTTCCGCAACGTGATCGAGCGTTCGCTGCTGCTGGGCGAGCTGCCCGCGGACTGCTGCCGGCACGCGGTTTCCGAAGCCGTCGACAGCGCTGATGGCGAAGACGCCGAAGCTCCGGCGGCGGATTGGACGCTCCATCAGGTGCACAAGCACCATATCCTGAGGACCCTGGAAGGCGCCGGCGGCAACAAGTCCGAGGCGGCCCGCCGGCTCGGGATCTCCCGCAAGACGCTGGAACGCAAGCTCAGTGCCTGGGCGGCGGGCGTGGAGGACGAGTAGCTCGGCTGCCCGCGGCTGGCGGGCAGCGGGTATGCTGGCACGGATCCGACGGGGTATCGCCGGCAGCCTGCGCTACAAGCTGCTGCTGTTGGTGCTGTTCCCGATTCTGCTGGTCATGCCGCTGGCCCTGTGGCTGGCGGTTTCCTGGACCGACCATTTCACCGACGAGCAGTTGTACCGCAAGGTCAACACCGACCTGGCGGTGGCGAACAGCGAGTTCGCGCGTCTGCAGCAGGAACACCTGTCACGGCTCGCGTCCCTGGCCCAGTCCTATCGGTTCCGAACGGCCTTCACGGACGACAGCGGCGAGCTCATTCGCGACCAGTTGCGGGCGGTGCGCCGCAAGGGCGGCTTCGCCTTTCTGCATCTGACCGATCTCAAGGGGCGCTGCCTGTTCCTCGGCACCGACCAACCGGGGCTGACCACCAAGCTCTCTCCTCTGCGCAGCACCGCGGTCAGCACCGGCACGCCGGCCGAGGGCGTGGAGGTCTTCAGTCACCGGCAGCTGCAACGGGAAAGCCCCCTGCTGGCCCAGAAGGCACAGATGTGGCTGGTGCGTCCCAAGGGCTCGGCGTCGGCCGATGCGCCGGTGGAGAACCGCGGCCTGATGTTGCGCATGATCTATCCGGTAAAGATCGCGGGCATGGGTGTGGTGGCGTTGCTGGACGGGGGCATGCTGCTGAACCGCAACTTCGGCTTCGTCGACGCCATCCGCGATCTGGTATACGGCCCCGGCAGCGTGCCGCCCGGAGGTTGGGGTGCGGTGACCGTCTTTCTGGGGGACGTGCGTGTCAGTACCAACCTGCCCCATAAGGAGAGCCAGGGCGAGCGGGCCCTCGGCACGCGGGTACCCAAGGATGTGCGCGAACGGGTGCTGGGGGAGGGCCACAAGTGGATCGGCCGCACCTTCGTGGCCAACCATTGGTACATTTCGGCCTACGAGCCCATTTCCGACGTCAACGGACAGCGGGTGGGCATGCTCAATACCGAAGTGCTGGAGGCGCCGTTCCGCACCCCCTACGATCACGCCCTGTCGGTGCTGTTCGTCACCCTGCTGCTGACCATCGTACTCGGCGGGGTGGTGGCGGTTCGTGGCGCCGAGTCCATTTTCCGTCCCATAGAAAAGATGACCGCGGTGGTAAGGGCCGAGCAAGCGGGGGAATGGCGTCGCATCGGCCCCGTGAAGTCCCGGGACGAAATCGGCGAGCTGGCGCGCCAGTTCGACACCATGCTGGATCTGCTGCAGGCGCGCAACGAGCAGGTCCGGGCCGCGGCGGACTCCCTGGAACACAAGGTGGAGCAGCGCACCCGCGAGCTCCGGGAGCAGAATGTCCGGCTGGAACGCACCATCGACCTGTTGCGCCAGACCCGCCAGCAACTGGTGATCGCCGAAAAGCTGGCCGCCCTCGGGGAATTGACCGCCGGTGTGGCCCACGAGATCAACAACCCCACGGCCGTCATTCTGGGCAACATGGACATCATCGCCAGCGAGCTCGGCGAGCAGGCCGGGCCGGTGCGCACCGAGATCGATCTCATCGTGCAGCAGGTCTACCGCATCCGCGCCATCGTCGACCAGCTGCTGCGCTACTCCCGGCCCACCGGTCATCCCGGGGCCGTGCAGGAGGTGGACGTCAATGAGGTCATCGAGAACACCCTGGTGCTGGTCCGCCACGAACTGGCGGCCAGGGCCGCCCACGTGGAGCGCCGCCTGGAGGCGGCCAGCCGGGTGCGCATCAACGCCCAGGAGCTGCAGCAGGTGCTGGTGAACCTGCTCGTCAACGCGGCCCATGCGATTGAGCGAGGCGGAACCATTCGTCTGAGCACCCGCGAGTGGTCGCGGGGCGGCGTGGTCATCGGGGTGGAGGACGACGGCGAGGGTATCCCGCCGGCGCTGCTGGACCGGGTGTTCGACCCCTTCTATACCACCCGGCGTCAGGGTTCCGGTCTGGGTCTGTCGGTCAGTTTCGGCCTGATACGACGGTATGGAGGCCAGCTGACGGTCGCCTCTGAGGAGGGAAAATGGACCCGTTTCGAGATCTGGCTGCATCGCGAGCCGGTCTACACTGACGATGAGGAAGCGCTCATGGAACGTTACGTCGACGGCTGAGCATCGGTGGACGCCGGGCACAACGGATGTGCTCCGATGTCTGGCAGTTTCGTGGAGATGACGATGAATGAAGAGGTCTTCAATCAGCAGATAAGAAAGTTTCTCAAGAAGGTCGGGATCACCTCCCAACGGGAAATTGAAAAGGCGGTCCGCGAACGCATCGCGGCTCGGCAACTTTCCGACCCCGGTGCCCTGCAGGCCCGTATGACCCTGCATGTGCCGGAGTTGGACCTCACCGTTGAAATCGACGACGAGATCGCTCTGGAATAGTCCGCCCGCGCGCCCGGTGGTCCGCGTTGGGCGGACCGTGCCCGGTGCATTCATCGGTGGCCTGTACGGCGGGACAGGCCGGCACCGGCGTGTCGGCCGTCGCGCCGTCAGGCCCGCCTGCCAAGGTGGCGTCGTTGACAGCCCCGTCGCCCGAGCTGAGTCCTGCCGGCTCGACAGGGGCCGCCACTACCTTGGTAATGCCCTTCGACGGCAGCCTGTCGCCTGAGCCCCCGGTTGCCTGAACCTCCCCGGCATGGACCAGAGTGGGTCAAACTGACCCGCCTTTGGGGACACCGTTATCCAGGCGGGTGTCCGGGCGCTCCGGGTTTCTCCCTTCCGGGTCGCTTTCCCGTCCTGGTTTCCCTGCTGCGCTGGTACGCCATTTGCTCATTGGTCCAGGTGATAGGGAGGCGAATGTTGAGCGTCGATTCCACGCAGGCCGAATCTCTGACCGAGTTGCCCGTTGCGGTGGTCCTCCAGCGGGAGGTGGCCGTCAGCGGCCGTTGGCGTGTGCCGCGCTGGAAGCTGCTGGACGTGGTGGCGGGGGAAGGCATTGCCGCCGGCCCGGGAGAAGCGGCTGAACGCGATGCCGCGGACCGGGTGGTGTGGGGCGGTTTGTCCCTGCGCCTGTACCGCGACAGCGCCGAGAGCTATTGGTACAACCTTGTCGGCAATACCCCATCCCTGTTCGTGGTCCTTCAGCAGGACGACGACGATGCGTTGGTCCCGGTGGCGGTCACCGCCAACTACGACGAGGCCGGCGCGCACCTGGAGGGCGATGACACGGTGCTGTCGGTGCCCATGTCGGCGTCCATCTATGGCTGGCTCGAACGGTACGTCCGCGAGAACTACCGCCCCCAACCCGCCAAGAAACGCAAGCGCAAGCCCTGGATCGAGGAGATGCACGATGAGCGAGGGCAGCGGTGATGCCTGGAAAGCCCGGCGCCTTTCGGATGGGCCGGCCGACGACCCGGCCGCCTTTGTCAGACGCTGGTCCCGGCGCAAGCAAGCCGGGTCCCGTATTCCGGAGCCCGCTGCCGGGGATGCGCCGCCGATAGCCACCGCCGGTTCCGGGGAATCGGTTGCCGCCGCACCGCCGCCCGCGCTCGAAACCCTTTCCGAGAGCAGCGATGTCAGCGCGTTCCTGGGACCCAAGGTGGAGGAGAAATTGCGCCGGCTGGCCCTGCGAAAGCTGTTCCACATGCCCAAGTTCAATATCCGTGACGGCCTCGACGACTATGACGACGACTATCGCGCCATCGGGGTTGTCGCATCGACCCTGGGCACTGCGATTCACGAGCGGGTAGCCGGTTCGGCCCGCAGAACCCTGGGCTCGGGCGACGCGACCCCGGCCGCTCAGGACGGAGAGCAGGGTACCGAAGCCCAACCGCCGGCGACGTCGAATCCGGACCCGGCGGACGAGCCGGAGGAAGGTCCGGCGTCCTCATGACTCACGATCATCACTGCGCTGAGGGGGAGTAACCTTTCCATGGAGTCGCTGTTCGGTAAGCAACTGCCGGCCCGTACCGCGGACGGCCGTGCCCGCGTGGCGGCGTTGGCCGCCCTCAGCCGCGTGCAAAGGGAGCCGGCCGGGCTGGTGGACTACCGCTCGACCGGGATGCTGCTGATCGTCGGTGAACGCGCCCGGGCGCAGGCGCTCGCGACCCGGTTGGCTGACCGGCTCCAGTGTATGGTGCTGGCCACGAACCCCGGCGCGGGGGAGACGGCGCCGGCCATCACCACGATTCAGGGCAGCCCGTTGGCGCTGTCCGGGCACCTGGGCGCCTTTGAGGTGACCGCCGAGGTCGGGGGCCGGGAACTGAATCCGGCCCGCCTCGCGGAGCCGGCCCGGGACTGCTTCGATCTGGTGCTGGACCTCTCCGAGCCCCCTCTCGTCGACCGGGAAATTCCACCCCTCGGGTACTTTGCGCCCCGGGGCGACGCCAAGGCGCTGGAACGGTGTCTGGACGAGCTCCCCGAGCTGGTGGGGGAGTTCCAGAAGCCCAGGTTCTTCAACTACGACCCCGACATCTGCGCTCACGGGCGCAGCGGAATCCGCGGCTGCACCCGCTGCATCCAGGCCTGTCCGACGGGCGCCATCTCTTCGCTGGGGGAACGCATCGATGTCGACCCCTACCTGTGCCAGGGCGCCGGGAGCTGTTCCACCGTATGTCCCAGCGGCGCCATCAGCTACGCCTATCCGCCCGTGGAAGACCTGTTGAACGCCCTGCGACGCTCCCTGAAGGCGTACCGGGACGCCGGCGGCGAGCATGTGCCCGCCGTGATGTTGCACGACGGCGAGAGCGGGGCGGCGTTGCTGAATGGCGTTCTGGAGACGCTGCCCGAGTGGCTCGTGCCGATGGAACTGGAAGGTGTCGCTTCGGCGGGCATGGACCTGTGGATGTCCGCCCTGGCCTATGGGGCGGGGCGGGTCCTGGTGCTCGCGCCGTGGGGTACACCCGGCGGCGACAGGCGGGCCCTGCAGACCCAGATCGCCTATGCCCGCGCCATTCTGGAGACCATGGGGTACCCGCCCGAGTCGGTGGCGATGGTGGACAGCGAGCAGGCCGCGCGGGCCGCCATGGAGCAGACAGACCCGCTGAGCTGCCCGCCGGCCGGCTTCGCCGGCCTCAGCGAAAAGCGCACCACCCTGCGTCTGGCCATCGGCCACCTCCATGAGCATGCACCCCGGCGGCCGGCGCGGGCGGAATTACCGGCCGGCGCGCCGTTCGGGGAGGTCCGGGTCAACGGGCAGCTCTGCACGCTGTGCATGTCCTGCGTCTCGGTGTGCCCTGCCTCGGCGCTGGCGGACGGAGCCGACCGTCCCCAGGTGCGCTTTGTGGAGGCCAACTGCCTGCAGTGCGGCCTGTGTTCCGCAGCCTGTCCGGAGGGGGCCATCGATCTGCATGCGCGCATCAACTATGACCAGCACGAGGCCGGAGTGGCGCGCGTACTGTACGAGGAGGAGCCGTTCAACTGCGTGGTGTGCGGCAAGCCGTTCGCCACCAGGGCGATGATCGAAAAGATGAATGCGAAGCTCGCCGACCACTGGATGTTCCGCACACCGGAGGCGCTGCGCCGTTTGCAGATGTGCGAGGACTGTCGGGTACAGGATATGTTCGCTGCCGGCGGTGCGGTGGATGTCTATGACCGGCCGCGGGACTCCTGAGTGGACAGCGCGACGCACCTGCTGGGTCAGTCTGACGCAGACGCGGGCGGCAACCCGGGGTGTGGCCGTGTTTCCTGGGTCCCGGGGGCGGGAAATGAAGTTCTGTTCCGGGCGATGCCGGCATATGGCTTGCTATCGGTGGTGGTAACACGCGACCTGCGAGGAGTTTGGGCTGATGGAGTCACGGGGTAGTGCGGAACGGATGACCGGAACAGTACCGTCCATGGACGCCGGGTCCCGGTCCGAACGGGACGAACAGCTCCGGGCCCATACCTACAGCCTGCTGGCGCTGCTGCTCAACGCTCCGCCCAGCGCTCAGACGCTCGAGTTGCTCGCCAGCATCGACGTGGACGATGGCGCGCAGGGTTCCATGGCGGGCAGTTGGGCCATGCTCAAGCTCGCCGGTGCCCGGGTGGGCCTGAGTGCACTGGACGACGAGTATCACGCGTTGTTCGTCGGTATCACCATGGGCGAGGTCGTGCCCTACGGCTGCTGGTACCTCAGCGGGGTGCTGATGGACAAACCACTGGTGCGCCTGCGCCAGGATCTGGAGTACCTGGGCATAGAGCGGCGCGCCGACGTGCATGAGCCCGAAGACCACGCCGGTGCCCTGTGCGAGACCATGGCCCTGCTGTGCTCCGAGCCCGGGGAGTTCACCCCGGCCATGCAGCGGGAGTTCTTCGGCGACCATATTGCGCCGTGGATGGCTTTGTTCTTCCGGGATCTGCAGAAGGCGCCGTCGGCCTGCTTCTACCAGGCGGTCGGCCGGTTGGGCGAGGCTTTCATCAACTTCGAACGCCAGTACCTGGCCACGCCGGAATAGGCGCCCGGTGCTGGCGGAGACGACAGATCAGTCCATCAAGGGGAGAAGGGTCCATGAGCACCAAGGCGAAACTGTTGCACCGGTCCCGTCGGGCATTCCTTCGAGTGCTGGGCATGGCGGGCGGTGCGGCAACCGTCCTGGCCTTCGGCCGGGGAGTCGTGGTCAACGAAACCGTGGAACGCGAGGATGCGCCAGCCCCGCAGGCGGACAGTACCGGTTATCACGTGACCGACCACATACGCACCTATTACGAAAAGGCACGGTTCTGATGGCGGCGCGGTCCAGTTTTACGATCCGTCCGGCCGGCAGGGAGATCGAGCGATGAAGCTTATCCGCAAACCAGATTCCATGACGCAGGTGCAGGGCGGCCAGAGTCCGGCCACGGGGGTCGAGCCCGGT